>CAMWVK010000090.1 GCA_947177675.1 uncultured Mucispirillum sp. | reverse complement strand
AAATTAACACAGTACAGGGTAGCTTCATTTCTTTCTGATATTGTTTATGAAGAATTAAGGTCAAGAAGTTTAGCTGTCAAATCGTTTGTTAATAGTTTTAATCCAAATGAGGATAGAGTAAAACTTAGTGGCATTTTAGAAGAATTTAAAAATATTAATGGTGTACTGAATGTATCACTTGCCTATGAGGACGGTGAATTTACTGTTGATACCGCATCAATTAATACAATTTCAGAAGATTATAACCATAAAGTGAGAGACTGGTATATTGAGGGTATGAAAGCTGCTGATATATATTTTTCTGAGCCGTATCAAGATACAACAACTGGTGAAATATGTTTAACTTTAACATATCCTATTAAAAAAGAAGATGGAGTTAAAGGATTAATGAGTGTGGATTTTGTTCTAAATGTAAACCAGTATTTAGAAAACCTTCCAAATGCACGCTTAGATGGTCGTTTATATGTTGTTCATAACAATGGTATTATTGCTTCTGCTTTAAATAAAGATCATTTAATGAAAAATGTTACACAATTATATGACACTGCACTTGTAAATTATATTAATGAAAAAATTCAGACACGCTCAATGGTTTTCAGTGAACCAAAGGAATATAAAAATATTAGCGGCTCTACAAGGCTGGGTCAGGTAGTGCCTGTAAGAGATTATGATTTTGTAATTCTTTATGGTGTGGATAAAAATACTCTTGCAAAAGATATTGCCTTTTTAGCTTTAGAAATAGCCATCATTATACTTGTTATATCAATGATTGGTGTTATAATTCTTTACTTCTTACTGCGTAAAATATTAAATCCACTTGGTATATTTGCTAATGAAATATATAAAATGGCAGAAGATAAAGATTTATCTGTAAAGCTGCAAATTCATAATAATGATGAGCTTGGCTTTATCTTAAAAGCTATTAATACACTTAATCAGTCTACAGAGAATATTGTAAGCGAAGTTCGTTCATCTATTATAGAAGTTGCTTCTGCTAACAATCAGCTTGCAGCTACTATGGAAGAATTATCTGCTACATTTAACTCTCAGTCATCACAGGTATCTTCTATGGTGGAAGGAATGGAAAATGTAAGCAGTATTTCAAAAAGAACAAGCGATGCTCTTTCAGAAAATATGCTGTCTCTGGAAAATACTGCAAATGCAACAAGACATGAAACTGAAAAACTTGAAAATGTAAGTGAAGAAATGACTGTAATAGAGCAGGATACAGTAAATCTTTCAGAGACTATCCGTCATTTATCAGAAAGTTCTGCACAGATAGGAAATATATTAAATGTTATTAATGATATAGCTAACCAAACTAATCTGCTTGCATTAAATGCTGCGATAGAGGCTGCAAGGGCAGGGGATGCAGGCAGAGGGTTTGCAGTTGTTGCAGATGAAGTTAGAAAACTTGCAGAAAGAACTCAAGGAGCTACAAAAGAAATTGAAAACATTATCAGTGAGCTTTTAAAAGATGCAGATAATGCTTCTAATGCCATGGATAAATCAGTAACAAGTGTTCATGGAGGAACAACAAACATTACAAATGTTACAACTGAAATTAAAAAAGCTGTAGAAAATGTTACAATTCTTTATCAGGCAATGAGTCCAGTAGCAGATGCAGTATCTGAGCAATATACAACAATCCAGACAGTTGTGGATAACACGCAGGTAATTGCAGCAGGTATTGAAGAAAGTAATGCGGCAGTAAATGAAGTGAATAATACTGTAAGTCATATTCAGCAGAGAACAGAAAGGCTGAAAAACTTAATAGAGCAGTTTAAAACAAATAAATGATTCAGCTAATTTTTATGCGGGGTATATTTATAGCCCGCTTTTTTATTTTCTTATGGAAAAAATAATATAAATTTTATATAATGTTAAAAAGGTATGGATAGAATAATAAATATATCCATAATTAAATATTTTAAGGATAAATATGGCAGCAGATACAAAAGTCACAGCATCATCCATTGTGAAAAAAATTACAAAGCAGACTGATATTGCTTTGGCATTAGGTGTAATGTTTATACTTATTATAATGATTATACCTATACCATCTATTTTATTAGACTTTTTTCTTACTGTCAGTATATCTTTGAGTATAATTATTTTACTTGTATCATTATATGCAGAAAGACCCCTTGATTTTTCATCTTTTCCATTTGTTCTGCTTTTAACAACACTTTTCAGGCTTTCGTTAAATGTATCTACCACAAGAACAATACTTCTTCATGGTCATGAAGGTCCAGATGCAGCTGGTGAGATTATCCGTGCATTTGGTCAGTTTGTTGTAGGTGGTAATTATGCAGTTGGTATTATTGTATTTATCATACTTGTTTTGATTAACTTTATGGTTATTACAAAAGGTTCTGGCAGGGTTGCAGAGGTTGCAGCACGCTTTACGCTGGATGCTATGCCTGGTAAGCAGATGGCTATTGATGCAGACTTAAATGCAGGTATCATTAATGAAGATGAGGCAAGAAAACGCAGGGAAGATGTTAGAAGGGAGGCAGATTTCTACGGCAGTATGGATGGTGCTTCTAAGTTTGTTCGTGGTGATGCTGTTGCAGGTCTTATTATTACAGCTATAAATATTATTGGTGGTTTAGCACTTGGTATGCTGCAGCATGGGCTGTCTGTTTCTGAAGCTGCTTCTACATACACAATCTTAACAATTGGTGATGGTCTTGTTGGTCAGATTCCAGCTCTTATTATTTCTACTTCAGCAGGTATTATTGTAACAAGGGCGGGCAACGATTCTGGCTCACTGGCAAAACAACTTACAAAGCAGCTTTTTCCACAGGCAAGAGTGCTTTTTATAACAGGAGGTCTTTTACTTTTCTTTGCAATAGTGCCGGGTATGCCAAAGCTTGCTTTTATTTTTCTTGGTTTAGTTGCTGTTGGTGTTGGTTATCTTATGCAGCGTAAAGAGAAAAAAGGTGATGCTCTTGATGATGAAGAAAACAGTGAAAATGAAGAAGAAAAACCACCTGCACCAGAGGAAGAAGAAGTAAAAGAACTGCTTGAAATGGATACAATGGAGCTTGAAGTAGGCTTTGGAATTATTCCTCTTGTTGATGCAGCACAAGGCGGCACACTTTTAAATAGAATAAAATCTATCAGGCGTCAAATAGCTGTTGAAATGGGTTTTATTGTTCCACCTGTTAGAATAAGAGATAATCTGCAGCTTGATGCAGATGAATATGTTGTTCTGCTTCGTGGTGTACGCACTGCAAAAGGCAGTGTTATGCCTGATAGATATATGGCTATGAACCCAGCAGGACCAATGGACGATATTAATGGTATTCCAACAAAAGAGCCTGCATTTGGTCTGCCTGCAAAATGGGTAGATGAAGTTGAGAAAGAAAAAGCAGAAATTGCAGGCTATACTATTGTAGATCCTGCAACTATTATTGCTACACACTTAACAGAAGTTATCAAGAAAAACTCAGCTGAGCTTTTAGGAAGACAAGAAACTCAAGACCTGCTTGATAAACTTAAAGAAAAACATCCAAAAATTGTAGAAGATGTTGTGCCTGGTATATTAGATTTAAGTACATTAAATAGAGTGCTGCAAAACCTTTTAAAAGAGCGTGTTTCAATTAGAAACTTACAAACTATTTTAGAAGCACTTGCAACATACGGCACTATGAATAAAGATATAGAATACTTAACTGAAAAAGTCCGCTTTGCACTGCGTAAGCAGATTACAGAAAGTCTTTTAGCACAAGATGGCAAACTTTATGTATTTGCACTTCCTCAGCCTGTTGAGCAGCTTATTATTAAAAATATGCACCCATCAGATGAGGGAAAAGAGATTGTTATAGACCCAGCAACTGCTAGGAAAATTTTAACAGGACTTATGGATAAAACAGAAGAAGTTACTGCAAAAGGCATACCGCCAGTTTTATTTGTATCACAGCCTATACGCTTTGCTATGAGACGCTTTGTGGAAAAATATTCACCCAGCTTAAATATTATAGCCCATACAGAAGTGGCAGATAATGTTCAGATAGATTCTCTTGGCACAGTTTTAATTAAAAATGATGATAATAAAGGGCAGTAATGAGCTGCTCTAACTCATCAGGTATATTTCTACTGTGTTTTTTTCTTTTTATCTTTCCTAGTATTTCCCTGTGTGCAGTTAAATGTGATTTTATTATTACTAAAAAAGAATTGTCAGAAATGCGTAAGGGCAAAGTATATAACTCTGTCTATACAACTGGAACAGCATGTCTTAAAAATTATGATGATAGAAATATTTTATTTCCAATAAAAAATGGAAAAATAGAAGGCTCTGCTGTTATGTTTTATTATGATGATTTTATAGAAGAAACAACTCCATATAAAAACAGCAAAAGAGAAGGGGTTGAAAAAAGATATTTTCCAAGCGGTGCATTATTAAGAGCTACACCATATAAAAATGATAAAATAGAGGGCATTGAAAAAATATACTATGAAATAGGTGGAATAGAGTCTGAAATACCATATAAAAATGGAAAAGCAGAGGGTATAAGAAAAGATTATTATATAGACGGCAAATTAAATGCAAGGTTTACATATAAAAATGATTATAAAGACGGACCTGCAATAAAATACTACAATGATGGAAAAATAAAATTAGAAAGAATGTATAAAATGGGCAGGAAACACGGCTATGAAAGGTCATATACAGAACAAGGTATAATGACTGATGAAATACCTTTTGATGATGGCAGTGTAAATGGCACACTAAAAGTGTTTGATAAAGAAACAGGTAAACCATTTTTATTTATAGACTATGTAAAAGGCATAAAACATGGCAGGGCAGTAAAATATTCTGCTGATGGTAAAGTATATGCTGTTATATATTTTGAAAATGATTATATTGTCAGTGGTAAATGCACTAATGGCTATAAACTTACTCCAAAAGATTTAGAAACTATCCAGTTTAGTATATATAGAATTCAGTGTGGTAAATAATATAAGCCTGTGAAATTATCAGGCAAATATTTTATATTATCAGATATTGCATAAATTCTGTAACATCATATAATCAGCTTTAAAAAAGGAGAAAATAATATGACAGAGTATGAAAAACTGCTTGCAGGTAAATATTATGACGGCAGAGATAAAGACTGCTGGGCAAAGCAGTCAAAAGCTAAAAATCTTACAATTCAATTTAATAATCTTGATTTCAATGATGCGGAAAATCATCGTAAAATCTTGCAGGAACTTCTTGGCAGTATTAGTGAAGATGCAGATATTTTAGCACCTTTCAACTGCGACTATGGTAAGCATATATTTTTAGGTAAAGGCTCTTTCATTAACTATAACTGCTCATTTTTAGATACAGGTTACATAGAAATAGGTGAATATGTAATGATTGGTCCAGATGTAAAAATATATACAGCTAATCATCCAGTAAGAAGTAAAGACAGATACTATATTGATGAAAACGGAAAAAAATTCTGGCACACTTTTACAGAAAAAGTAATAATAGGAAATAATGTATGGATAGGCGGCGGAGTAATAATATGCCCAAATGTAACAATAGGTGATAATACTGTTATTGGAGCAGGCAGTGTTGTAACAAAGTCTATACCTGCAAAT
Organism: uncultured Mucispirillum sp.; assembly: GCA_947177675.1. GTDB lineage: Bacteria > Chrysiogenota > Deferribacteres > Deferribacterales > Mucispirillaceae > Mucispirillum. Next base: position 1,023 of record CAMWVK010000090.1, on the reverse strand, counting down.
GTAATCGCAGCTGGCAACCCATGCAGAGTAATTAAAGAAAATAAATAAAGTAATTTTTTACAGTGTAACAAAATAATTTATGATGATTAAGCTGTTTTTAAAATGGTTTTCTTATCTATAAATACAGGCTTCTAAAAAATACTATTCCTATCAGAAACTGGAAGCCTGCTTTAAATAGATTTGAAATGGAATATGGAAATTAATACTGTAAAATCTAAAAACTACTGCAACAGAAAAACCTGCATAAAAAAATAATTTAGGACAAATTATATAAATTTTAAAAAACTGCTCCTGTTTTAAAGGAGCAGTTTTATAATTTATGATGCCCCACATATAGTTAGTGAAGCTTTACCTACTTTTTTAAGTAGATGGACGCATATGAAAAGAATATAAGTCAGCTTTCTAAAAGCTGCCGTACCTGTATCTGCTCATTAAAAGATATATCTTTTATAATGAACATTCCAGAAAACTTGATATTATGCACCACATTCTGCATTTCTTTACGGACAGATGCAATGCTTTCAGTTTTACTTAATAAGCATGCTTTATTAAAATTTAAACACTGCTGCCTTACTTCATAAATATCGCTAAAACTGGTATCACTGTTATTTTTAGCTCGCTCCGTTTCTTTTTTATTATGGGGCATGGGATTATCTGGTGTATCGCGTAACTGTGTATCAATAGATGACACTTTAAATATATTACCCATAAATCACCTGCCTTTTGCGCATTAAAAAACTAACCTCTATGTTTTATGTATAGGTTTAACAAAAGGGCTGGTTTCATTAACCAAACCCTTATTTTATTATCCTAATAACTGCATTGCATAGCTTGGTATTTGGTTAGCTTGTGCAAGCATGGCAGTTGCTGACTGCATCAATACCTGCTGCGATGCTAAATCAGTTGATGCAACAGCAATGTCAAGGTCACGGATACGGCTTTCAGCTGCTACCATGTTTTCTCTTGTGGTATTCAGGTTATTGATTGTATATTCTAACCTGTTCATTTGAGCACCAGCTGTTG
>CAMWVK010000089.1 GCA_947177675.1 uncultured Mucispirillum sp. | reverse complement strand
GTATTAATAGTCAATAAGTACATTATTTATAAAACATTATAGGAAAAGTGTAAATTATTTAAATTTATAAAAAAAATGCGGGTTTTACACCCGCACATTTATTAAAAATTATTTTGTAATTAAACCATGAGTATAATATGGCTCTTTATCAGGCACATTCACATTTGAATAATACTTATCTTTATTAGCATATGCATTAGATTTTTGAGTTTTATTTTTATCCATATAGCCAAAATGGAAATTATTTTGTTTCAAATCTTTTACCGTGTCAGATTTTTTCTTAATCCAAGTATTAACCTTAACTGTTGCAATTTTCATTTCTTTCCACTCTTGATAAAGTTTCAGCATATCATTATCATGAGTTACTTTTGCACTGGTTTGACCAGCTGTGCCAAAACCATTCTGGTCATATGCTGCAGTAGCATATTCGGTATATTGGAACTGACCTGATCGTGCTTCATCTACACCTTGACCTAATACACCACCAAAACTATTCATTGCACTGCTATCCATTTGGATTTTACTTTTTATCTTAACTGTATTACCTGTAACTTCAATGGTCATTTCGCCTATCATTCTTTCAACACCACCATAAGCATTCGTTCCAACATCTAAATGACCATTAGCCTGATTAAAATCAACTATTTGATATGTTCCTTGTAAAGAAGCAGCATCACCTTTTCTTACTGGAGTATATACTGTAATAAGTGTAGAAGCAGTTAAACCATTATCACTTTTAGCAGTTAATGTGGCAGAACCAGAAGATAAACCTGTAACAGCACCCGTTTTTTCATCTACCCTAGCTATTGTTATATTGTCTATTGTATATACAGCATTAGTATTAGATGGATTACCTTCAAATATTGGTATAATTTTCTCAGTTGTTCCAACAGCAACACCATAATCAAACTTTTCATATACTATATTTGACGGCAGAGTTTCCACAATAACTTTATATACTGCTTTTACTTCAGAATTGCTGGAAGAAGTTATTGTAATATTTGTTTCACCAACACTTTTTAATGTAACAACACCTGCTGCATTTACATCAGCAATGTTTGGATTTGATGACTGATATTTTAATCGTTTATTAAAAGCATCTTCAGGCATAACTTGAGCTTTTAATGTAAATTGTACAACTGATAATTCATACCTGCCCTCATTACCATCAGGCAGTAATATATTACTAACTGGAGTTACATTTTCAGGCTCTGGGTTGACTACTATGTAACACTCTTTTGAAATATTATTAATTGTTACTTTTACAAATGTTTCACCAGTTCCTACTGCTGTAATTTTGCCAGTCCTATCCACAGTAACTATATTATCATTATCAGAAAAATATTCTGCTGATAAGTCTTCTCCATTTAATATTTCAGGATAAACCTTATAAGTTAAATATGCCTCTGCATCTACATTCATAGTCAGCTCTATTTTATCGCTGTCAAGGGCATAACTGTCAATAGTTTGTGCTGGAACTATTTTCATTTCTGCTTTAATACCATTTGATGAAGTGGCACTTATAACAGATGCTCCATTTTTATGGACTGTAACAAGTCCATTTGTATCTACTGTTGCAACACTTTCATTAGAGCTTTTCCATGTAAGGCTTTTATTAACTGCATTATCAGGGGAAACTGTTGCATTAATTTTTATAGTTTCATTAACCATAATAGGGCTAAAGTCTGTTATATTAAATTTTATGCTTTCTACAAGTATTTCTGCTGGTGTATTATCTTCTGGTTTTTCTGTATTTCCATTTGAATTATCTTCTAGATTATCATCTGTATTTGTTCCCTCAACAGGCACAGTGCTTTCATCAAAATCAATATCGCTTCCTAATCCACCAGCTGGTGCAAGAGCTTCCATTTTACCAATATTTAATACAAGTGTATCACCTTTATTTACCATACCCTGCCTTGCAAGTTCTGTATAATTTACAGGGTCAAGGGTAAATTCCATTGTCCAATCACCAGTTATTTTTGCACCAAGTGATGTAAAAATATCTGGTATACTGCCATAATCACCTATATTTTTCTTCTGTATAAGACGCACTTCTTTACCATTTAGGTTTACATACATTAAGATTTTTACAAAACCTGCACCAAGCTCATCTAAATTAACATTTACACGCAGGCTACTTGCTTCATCTGCCTGCTCTGCATCTCCACCATTTATAGAGTAGTTAAGTATTTGGTATTTTGCAATTAATGACATAGGGTCTGCATTTAAATCAATTTTAGCAGTACCAGCTGGTGGTGTAAAAGCACCAATGCTTGAGTTTGTAACATCTACACTAATAAATGCATATTTTTCAGGGTTTGATTTAGAGTAAATTATAATTCCTGCACTGCCCTCATTGACACCACGAATAAAACCATCTTTAACTTCCGCTACAGCATCATTAGTAGAAAGATATACAAGCTCTTTATTTGCTGCGTTTCCAGGACGGACTGATGGAAATACAGCTAATCCACTGCCTTTTTGCAGTTTGACATAAGTAGTGTCAACTGCAACTGCCATGACTGCTACACCGTTTTCTTCATTTGCTGCCTTATTATATGCATTAACAATTACCTGATTATTAATATCATTGTCTTTTTCAAGGGCAATATTTATTCTTGCAATACCTGCTTTATTAACAGTAACAGTGCCATCATTAGAAACAGAAGCTATAGAACTATCACTGCTTGAATAAACAAGTGCAGATGATGATTCTTCTTCGGGAATAACAGAAGCATTTAAACTGTAACTTTGTCTTTCTGCTGTATTTACAGGTAAATATTTAGAATAAACAACTATCTGCGGTTTTTCTTCTGCAGGGTGATATACTACCTGCACACCACCGCCGCCCTTATCTGATGATGTTGTGCAGCCAAAAAGCCCAACTGTTACAAAAAGCAGAAATAATAATTTGTTAAATATTTTATATTTTTTCATATAATCTTTCCTTATTCAATAGCTGTTACAGAGCCGGTAAACACTTCCACTGGCACAATTTTAGCAAGGTCTGGAACTTCTGGCGGATTTCTGTCGCTTACATCACCACTTACAAATTTATCAGTTGGTAAACCAAGATACCTGTCGCTTACTTTTACAGCACGATACATAAATCTGTAATCAAAATTCAACTTAAAAAACACTTCATATTGCATAACATTATCATTCAGCCAAGTATATGCTATTGCAGCATCTTTTGAACCATCATTTGACTTATTTGTAATAACTGTTGCATTTGTAGGATTAAGAATGATATTGCCATTATTTGTCTCATTTTGAGCAATTGCAGACGGATTAACGGTAGCATGTATATATGTAGCCCAACTTTGTAGATTAAAGTTTTCATGCCCTTTCATTTGAACTTTCATAATAGATGATAACTGTGCATTTTTTTCAGTTCCATCTATTTGTACAGCAAATGCACCTTTATAATTAGTAACAGAGTTGTCTGCTCCACCACCACCATTGTAGCATGCTTCCCATCCTACTCTAGGCGGACAGTCTTTATGATAAGTTGTCTCTATATCGCTAGAAACAGGCATTTCATTTTTACTGCTGGAATATATTGCAGGATAACGCTCTAGCCATGCAGTATTAAACGAATTCCCATAAAACCAAGTCATTTCATAATAGCCTTCTGCACTATGTGGATCTTTTTCCATATCAACAGGTGTCATATACATTGTCCTGTCAAGTATTTCTTTTACTGTATCATTTACTTTTGTAAGGTAAATAACAGCTTTAAAGCTGTCTTGGGTATATGTATATTCTATTGTATCTGCACCTGTTACTTTAATATTTTTAGTAGACAGCATGTCTTTAGTTTGAGTAGAATATTTATCTTTTGTATCAAGCTTTATTTCTTTATTTTCATAAATATAACGCCAGTTATTGAAAGTATAAGAAACCAGCGGGTTTGCTGGGGTATATTGCAGCCTGCCTTGGACTGTGTATTTATCTTCTAATAAATCTATTGCAAATTCGCCGTGCAGTTTATCTGTTTCTGGTGTAAAGCTTTCTGTTTTATCTGCCAACGAATATTCCACTTTATCTATAGTATAATATCCCTTTACATTCATTACCTTTTTTACATTTAAAGGCACTTCCTGCTCAACACCGTTAGCAGTTTTTAACGAAATAATAACAGGGCCTTCCTTTAAAGGCACTATTTTATATTGATTTCCTATCTGCTCAATACGAACTGCACTATTGTCATCTGAACTTACAGTAAGTTCATGCTTTATATTTGCATCTGCTGGTATTATCTCTGGAATAATAGTATGGTCTGTATGACCTATATATAGTGTAGAAGGTGCTTCATTAACTTTAATTTCTGAAACAAATATTTTATCTTCTTTTTCTCTTACTGCAATAGTTATATCCTTTTTAACATCAGGATATTTATGAGAAGAAACTGTTACTATACCTGTTCCTACTTTTAAAGCAGTTACCAGCCCGTATTCATTTACAGATACACATCCGCTTTCATCTGCCTTATATATAAGTGCAGTATCATCTGCATAAGTTGGCACTACTTGACCATTAAGCTGTTCAGTTTTTGTTGATTCAAGTGAAAGTTCCAATTCAGATGGTATATTAATAATATGTTTTACTGGCTCTGCTGGCTGATGTATATCCACGGTTACTGTTATAGTTTTTTCAATACTGCCTTTGTCTGAAACAGCAGCAATTTCAACAGTGCCTTTTCTTCTTGGAATAATTTGTCCTGTTGCACTATTAACAGTTGCTACAAGTGGATTTTTAGAATAATAAAATATATCTTTATATGTTGCATTATCTGGCAGTGCTTTTGCATGGACTGTAACAGTATCACCACCAATATATATAGGCTTATCTATGCTGTCAAAAATAATATCTGTCACTCTTACTGTACTGTCTACAATGGTAAATGCAGTTGTGCCTACAACTTCACCATTTGATACAGATGTAACAGTAATATCTGCAGAACCTTCATTTAATGCAGTAACTACACCTGTAGGGGAAACTACAGCAACATTCTTATCACTTGTAGAATAAGAGACTGCCTTATTGCTGGCATTAACAGGAAGCACTACTGGTTTCAACATATAAGTTGTGCTTATCAGTCTGTCAAGTTTATGCTTATCATCTACTTGAATATCTGTAACAGATACAGCTGTTTCCTGCACATGAGACTGACCGGGTACTAAATCGCATTCTTTTTTTAAGGCAAGATAGAGAGTATCCCCATCTTTGATAACTTGATTTTTAACTAACTCATTATGGTCGTCTGCTTTTAGTCGTATAATAACTGTTTTTTCATCTTTAATTTCACTGCCTAAATCACTGAAAACAGCATTTGCCACCTGCTCATAAGACATATCAGATACACCGTCAATATTCAAATTGACTGGAATATCCAAACCATTAAAAAGCAATGATAGAAATAACGGATTTTCTGCAGAGTTTTTATCCGCATTAATGGAAAAAATACCGCCTATATTAGTATCAGGGCTTTTGTTAATACCATACTGGATAATTGAATATGAACCAAATAACGATAATGGATTATTTTTAATATCCAAATCTGTTCTGATATTTTCCCTAACATAAAAATCTACTTTCTGCCAAATATCTTCTCTAGATGCAGACTTAATAGTTATGGAAAATGTACCCAAATCTTTAATGGTAACAAGACCATCATCTGATACTTCAGCTAATTTAGGATCGCTGGAAGTATAATGCAGTGCTCTGTTCTTTGCACTGCTTGGTTGAGCAGACGCACTCATATTGTAATATAGTGGTGTCCCCCCCCCATTCTCTTTTGTAAGTTCAATATAGTTGCTGGCAATTTTAATGCCTGAAACCTGCACAGCATTATCAGAAGAAGAATCTCCATAAATATGCTTGATGCCACCTGAACTACTGTTTTCACTACTACTTGAGCATGAAAAAATAAAAGAGGAAATTAAAAATAATGAAAGAATAAAAACAATACCTCTTTTCATAGTAAAAACTCCTTTTTAAATTTTAAAACATCATAATATTATAAGTAGATAAGATAAAAATAATAGAGTAACAAGATAAACATATTGCAGGACTGTAATGATTTTATAGAACAACCTGCACTTTAAAAAAGTTATTAAAATTTGGCTGTGTTTACTTATGCTTGTCTCATAATCTAATTAAATATTATCTTACCACCATATAATCTATGCTTATAAGATAATAACAATCTTATTAGTTGTCAACACAATTCCCCCCCCCTAATATTCAAAATACATACTAAACTACTTTATCTTTTAAGCATAAATATTTGTAAAAAGAAAAATATTTTAACAACTAGACATTTTTGACAATTATGTCAATATTTGATTTTTAATACATTATACAAATTACTACAATACATAGTAAATTAAAATATGGTAAATATATGCAGTATCTATAATATAGACTCTTCGGCTCGCTTATCTCGCCTCTGAGAGACATAAGTGTTAATAGTCAATAAATACTATTGTCTTTCAGAGCCTGATTTTTGGGCGAAGAATCTAGAATATGCAAATTTATACTGTCTATGATAAATTAAAATGTGGTAGATATATGAAATATCTATAATATAGACTCTTCGGCTCGTTAGTCTCGCCTCTGAGAGACATAAGTATCAATAATCAAT
>CAMWVK010000088.1 GCA_947177675.1 uncultured Mucispirillum sp. | reverse complement strand
TTCTCAATCGTTTTTAGATTTACCTTAATCAGATAAAATTTGTTTTCCATTAAATTCAGTAATTAACGCTTCAATTTCATCTATTGTATCACAGCTTAATAAAATATTTACAAGTCTTTTGCAGTCATCAACATTAAAAGTTGAAAGCAATTTTCTTATCATATAAGAAGAACGGGGATTCATACTAAATGAACGGTATCCAAGACCTATTAATACTGCAGTATATCTGCCGTCTCCTGCTAATTCACCACATATTGATATGGACTTGCCTGATTCTGAAACTTTATCATAAATATTTTTTAAAGTAGAAAGAATAGCAGGATGCACAGGCGAATAAAGACTGCTTACATTTTCATTATTTCTATCTACACCAATCATATACTGAATTAAATCATTTGTGCCAATACTAAAAAAATCTGCATATTTAATAAACATATCAATTGCAATAGCCGTAGAGGGTACTTCTACCATTATACCAACAGGAATATTATCTCTATATGGAATATTCATTTCCTGCATCCGTTTTCTTTCGCTTTCTATAATAGATTTTACTTCCAGCAGTTCATCAACTGATGATACCATAGGCAGTAAAAGACGAATATCTCCAGATGTTCCAGCTCTTAGAACTGCTCTTATTTGTGTAATAAAAAAATCTCTATATTTCATACTGTATCTAATTGCTCTAAGACCAAGTGCTGGATTTTCTTCTATAGAATTTGGCATGAATCTGCTTATTTTATCGCCGCCTAAATCAAAAGTTCTTATTACAAGAGGTTTACTATGTAATGCAAGCAGTGCTGTTTTATATATATTATACTGTTCTTCTTCTGATAAAAGACCATTATTGATGTATAAAAACTCTGTTCTATAAAGCCCTACTCCATTTAATCCATGAACATTAATATGTGTTAATTCATCATTGCTGTTAATATTAGCATATAATGAAATTATACTTCCATCTTTTGTTTTACATGTTGTATCACATTCATTTTTGACAGAATATAAGAAATTTTCATAATCAGCTTTTTTCTTTTCATATTTTTTTAATGTTATTTCATCTGGATTAATAGAAATATAACCTAAAAATCCATCAACAATAACTATATCGCCAGTTTTTATTACTGTATATACATTTTTAATATTAGAAACTGCCACAATACCTGATTCTCTTACAATTATACTTTTATGGCTCATTTTATTGCCTAATGAAGAAACAAACCCCTTTACTTTCTTTTTTATCATATAATCAATATCAGAAACAGTAAAATCGCTGAATATTAAAATAGAGTTTTCATCTGCTTCTTCAATACTTTCTACTACAGTATTTGAAATATAACAAACAAGCCTCATATATATATCTTTTATATCATGCATTCTTGCTTGAAAATATTCATTATCTGAAAGAGAAAGTTTAGTCATTAAATTATCAGTTACTTTTTTTAAAGCATATTCTGCATTAACTTTTTCTTCTTTAATAATTGAAACAGCTTTACCAATAAAAGATTCATCAGTTAGAAGAAGTTTATAAACATCATAAAGTTCTTTATATGTTTTACTTAACAGCTGCATATGGTCTAAAAGTTTTGATGTATGAGAAACAGCAGTATGCAGTTTTTCTATTTCAGTATTAGTATCCTGTATTTTATAGCCTTTCACACTGATTTTATCACGGTATATAACTAATGCTTTACCAATAGCAATACCATTTGATATTGCTGCACCTTTTTTAATAATCAAGACATTTCTCCAAAACTATTTTCTATTAAATACTGCAATTCTTTACTGCACTCTGCAGCATCTTTTCCTTCTACATTTATTTCTACAATAGAATTCTGAGTAATAGATAAAGATATAACATCAATCAAATGTTTAATATTAATTTTATCTCCATGAAAAAGTATGTATGCTTCTGCATCATATTTACTAACTGTTTTAGCTAATAATGCAGCAATGCGTGCATGTATTCCTAATTGATTTTTAATAACTGCATCAAATGTATAACTCATATCATACTCCAAATAATAACAGTACTCCAAGTATTGTAGTTACAATTATTAACTCCAGCGGACCTCTAACCCATTTAGAAAGTATTATACCTATAATAAACAGCAAAATTGATTTAATAATATGTATAGAGCCTGCAAGATATTGATATTTAATAATATAAACAATTACAAACCCAGCCATAAAAGTGGTCATTGCATCAAAAACTGCACTCCATTTATTAAAACCTATTTTATTAAATAAAGACATTACATTTACACCAAATGTATATCCATAATAAAAACCAAGCACTTTAAAAACTATATTAAATAAATTAAAAACAACAAGATATAAAACTATTAATAACACAGGGTTTACTACGATTGCCCACATTGAAACAAAAAATGCAAATGGTCTTAATGAATGCCAAAAAAAAGTATCACCTAATGCAGCAAGAGCTGATGAATATATTTTATCATAATCCCCTATTTTACCTTTTTCCTGAGTTTCTTTTAGTAATAAACCTAAAATAAAAGTAACTAAATAAGGATTAGTATTAAAATAATAAAGTGGTGAAGAATCAAAATCTGATGGCAGTTCAGTTTCATTATTTTTAAAAAAATCTTTTAAAAGCCACCTGAAACCTGTACCCTGCATATTTGTAATATTCCAGTTGCCTTGATAAAACATACTTTTCAAAAGTGTTGGAAATACAACCAGTTTTCTCATATTATCAACCAGCCTGCAGCAAAACCTAATGCCAATAGTAATACTTTATACAACCTGTTAATAATTAAATATCTTAATAAATAACCAAACATAAATATAGCAATAATAGTTAATGCTACAACTGGTTCATAAAGATTAGTAAAATTAAGTTCAAAATTGCTAATAATACTCATAAATACTAAAACAATTATTAATGCAGCATTATAAACCACTACACCACGAATAAAAGCTAAAAAAATACCTAAAACAATTAGTTTATTCTCATTACCTGTTTGATTATTAACAATGCTTTTTCTAAAAAAATACCTGTTTATTTCTCTAAAACCTTTATCAGATAAAGTAACAGGATACATTAATAGAGAAATAATAAAAATAGCAGCTAGAATATTAACAGCATCAGGATTTATATATCCAAGAAACATAGCTGATGCTCCAGCATATCCACCAAAAGAATCATCGTGAACAATAGTTGTTCCCACAGGCACTTCAAGCATACCAATAAATTCAAAGATAAGACCTATCATTAGTGCTGCATAAATATTATTAAATACTATACCTATAATACCAGCAACTATAATAGGACGGGAAATCATTATATTCATACCTGCAAATCTATCTATTGAAATAAATCCTGAAAAAATAATAAGAAATATTATCTGCCAAACATATATTTCTTCCATACTATATACCTATGCTCTTTGGTTATTAGAAAAAATTACAGGCTTTTCCCATGGAACTTTATGGAAGTAAATATCATAATTTTCAGACAGTGTCTGCAGCTTGTGAAAATCATTTAATGATAAAAATACGCTGTCATTAATACAGACATCATGTGTGCTGTCTGCAACACAGCCTATATTAAAATAAATATTTGATGAAAAAGTTTCTTGTATTTTTAATAAATCATCAATAGAACCAAGCAAAATCAGTGTAAATTTTTTCTTATTTTTAAGATAAGGTTTTTTTGCACAAAAATCATTTATGTTATATACAGAAAGTTTTGAGCCAGGAGGCAGTGTGCTTTGATATATATACACACGAATACTATCATTAGCTATAACATCATTAACAATAATAATATCTTTAATATGCAGATAATTTACCCACCCTTCTAATACCTGACCATGTATAAATCTGTCATCTACTCTGTATATCAGCCGTTTCATTTTTTATTAAGCAATTCTCCTGCGACTTTAATACTATTTCGTCCAGCAGCTGCTGATTCTTTAGCTATTTGGTCAAGAGTGTTAGAATTATCCATACGCATAGTAAATGCTTTTAAAAGCATTGGCAAATTAACACCAGATATAACTTCCACTGTATTTTTTTCTAAATATGCCATTGATATATTAGAAGGGCTTCCGCCAAACATATCTGTAAATACAAGACAGCATTCTGTTTTATACTGTTTCAAAATATCTTCTAATTTTAAAGAAGCATCATTCATAGACACTCCGCCCTGTATAGATATAACTTCTACTTTATCCTGCCTGCCAATAATCATTTCAGCAGCATGAAGAAGCTCATCACCAAATATTCCATGTGTTAATATAACAATTACCATATCAAATCCTTTTATTTTTATTTATCTATATCCCTGTGTTTAATCCTTATGTTACATGAATTGTCATATAATGCAGCTGCTAAATTTTCAACAACAGTTACAGATCTATGTTTTCCACCTGTGCAGCCAATAGATATATTAAAATATTTTTTACCTTCTTTTATATACAAAGGAATAAGCATATTCACCATATCTGTAAGTTTTTCCATAAATTTATAATAACTTTCATCAGCTTTAACATATTTCTGAACTTCCTCATTTAAGCCAGTCATAGTTCTAAGACCATCATCAAAATGAGGATTACGCATAAAGCGAACATCAAACATCATATCTGCATCAGTAGGCACACCATTTTTAAACCCAAAAGACTGTAGTGTGATTATAAAATCATTTGCATACATAGCAAAGATACTCACTATTTCTTTTGTTAAATCATGAATACTTTTATTATCAGTATTCAAAACAATGTCAGAAATATCTTTTACATAACCCATAAGAGTGATTTCTTTTTTAATAGATTCTGGAACATCATTTCCAAGAGGGTGCTTCCGTCTTGTTTCTTTATACCTTTTAATTAAAGTTTCACTTGATGCATCCATAAAAATAGATGTTGCATTATATTTTTCTTTAAGCATCTTAATAAACTGATATACTAAATTAATATCTTTTGCTCTTGAATCTATCACAAAAGCTACCTTTGTTATACCATTATCAAGACTGTAAAAAAGTTCTACTACTTTTTCAAGAATGGGCAGCGGCACATTATCAATAGTATAATAACCTAAATCTTCAAATACTTTAGCAGCATGAGATTTACCCGCACCAGAAAGACCTGTTATGATTACTATAGAAAGGTTATTCATAAAAATTCCTGTAAATCAAGGATTACATAAATATTATACAAAATGTGGCTGACTTTCAGCCACATTTATATAATTATGGTTCAATAATACCAACTTTACCATCATCTCTTTTATAGACAACATTAATTTCAGAATTTTCTGCATTGCGAAAAACAAAAAAGTTTCTATTCATTAAGTCCATCTGCATAATAGCCTCTTCAATATCCATTGGTTTTGCAGGTATTTGTTTAGAAATAACTACAGTTGGTTCATCTATGGCACTATCTTCATCATAGTCATAAACACTAAGTTTTAAATTTTCCATAGATTCTCTATTTTCTATGTTTTTACGAGATATAAGTTTTTCTTTATATTTAACAACCTGCCTTTCTATTTTATCAGCAGCCATATCAATAGAAGCATACATATCTTCAGACCTTTCTATCCCTTTTAAAAACATTCCTTTTACATTTACAAATATTTCTGCAATATGCATATTTTTTTCAACATTCAGGTTAACATGAACATCCATATTGTCATCAAAATATTTTGCTATTCTTTGAATTTTCTTTTCAGAATAATCTCTGATAGCATCTGTAAGAGTTGTGTGCTTTGCGTTAACTATAATATTCATAGTATTACCTCCTTAGCCTTCTTCTTTGCGACATTGTTGGAATATTCATTTCATCTCTATATTTCGCAACAGTGCGTCTCGCAATTTTTATACCTTTTTCTTCCATTAACTCAACTATTCGCTGGTCAGAAATACAAACTTCTTTGTCTTCCTCATCAATCAGCTCTTTTATTTTTTGTTTTATAACTCCTATTGACATATCTCCATCCTGACTTTCAAGGCTTTTTGAAAAAAATGACTTCAGCTCTATCAAGCCATGTTTTGTCATAGCATATTTACCAGAAGTTACCCGACTTACTGTTGATTCATGAAGTCCTGTAGCTTCTGCAATATCTTTTAATTTTAAAGGTTTCAGCATACTTATACCATGCTGTAAAAATTCTCCCTGATAATCAGCAATAGATTTTACAACTTTATATATAGCTTTCTGTCTTTTTTGCAGGCTTTCTATTACCCATACTGCATTTTTAACTTTATCTTTAATATAGCTTTTTGTTTCACTGTCTAAATTACTTCCCTGCAGCATTTTTATGTAGTAATTATTAAGCCTTATATTAGGAAGACCTTTTTCATTAACAATTATATCAAAAGTTTCTTCATTTGGCACTATAAAAACATCAGGTGTAACAAATTTTGTATCGCTGCCTGAAAAATTTAGTCCAGGACGAGGGTCTGTTTTCTTAATTAACTGCAGCAGATAATCAAAAGTATCTCTTTCAATACTCATACCTTTTAATATATCATCATATTTAAAAGCTGCAAGCTCTACAGAATAGCCAGCCAATAATTCTTCTGCAAAATCAATATAAACTGCATCACAATTCATATCCATGATTTGAGTAATTATACATTCCTGCAGACTTGATGATGCAATACCAGATGGAGTAAAAGTTTTTATAATATTTAATA
>CAMWVK010000087.1 GCA_947177675.1 uncultured Mucispirillum sp. | reverse complement strand
ATATTATAGTTTTGGCAATGTAGCATCCATATATTGCAAAAATGTGGAGCAAAAATTTTCTTCATCATGACAGCAATCTGACAAAACATATTCTGCCATATATTCCATTTGATAAACTTGCCCTTTTTACCAAAAAAATTATACAGGGACAGAAAGATGGAATTATTAATAAAGATTTACTTCCAAAGCTTGTTTATCCTGCTATTGTAAGCAATATATATATACCTATTAATGCATTTGATTTTCTGCTTGATAATACAAATAATGAAGAAAAAATTAAACATATAAAATCATTTATCTTAAAGGGTATTAGAAATGAATAGAATTTTACTGGCATTTATATTTTTGATAATTAACATATGCACTGTTTATGCTCAAATATCACTAGAAGAATGTTATGTTTTAGCAAAAAACAATTATCCACAGATTAAAAAAGCTGATTTAATCACAAAAACAAGAGATTACAGTATTACTAATGCTAATATGGGCTATATTCCAAAAGTGCTTTTTTCAGCAAAAGCAAGTTATCAGTCTGATGTTACAAAAATGCCTTTTGATGATTTACCAATATTATCTAATGTAGATATACCTGTTTTGCCAAAAGACCAGTATAAAATTTCTGTAGATATTGTGCAGCCAATATGGGACGGCGGGAAAATAGAAGCAGAAAAAGAAAATATAAAAACACAGTCAAAAAGCGAAGAAAGCTCTCTTGAAGTGCAGCTTTATAATCTAAAATACAGAGTTAATCAGCTTTTTTTCAGCATACTTTTGCTTGATGAACAGTTAAAGCAGAATGATTTATATGCTCAAGATTTAGAGCGGACATATAATATGATAAAACAAAGTGTAAAAAATGGTATTGCAAATTCGTCTGATTTAGATGCGGTTGCATTAGAGCAGGTTAAAACAAAACAAAATAAGGCAAAAATAGAGGCAGTAAAAGAAAGCTACATTAATGCTCTTAAAATATTAACAGGTACAAATATTGAAAATGGACTTATAAAGCCAGAATACACTGAAATAACTGACTATACTGTGAAAAGACCAGAACTTGCCTATTTCAGCGATAAAATAGATATTCTTGAAACCAGCAAAAAAAATATAACTGCATCATATATGCCAACATTTGACTTATTTTTCTCTGCAGGTTATGGCAGACCAGGGCTTGATATGTTAGATAACAACTTTCAGCCATATTATATTGCAGGAATCAAAATGGACTGGACTATTGCTGGATTTTATACTGGTGAAAGAAACAAAAAAATTATTGAATTAAATAAAAAATCATTAGAACTTGAAAAACAGACTTTTTTATTTAACACAAATATTGATATTCAAAACCAGCAGTCAAAAATTAAACAGATTAAAGATGCTATGTCTTATGATGATGAAATAGTAAAACTTAGGGCAAATATAAAAACATCATCTGAAATAAAAATGAAACAAGGCACAATAACTGTTAATGACTATATGCGGGAAGTAACTGCTGAAAACCTTGCAAAACAAGGTAAAATACTTCATGAAATAGAGCTTTTACAGGCAGTATATGAAATGAAAAATATAATTAATCAGTAAAAAAGGAGATGTTATGCGAAAAATTGCTTTATTAATATTTTTAATATTTATTGCAGGCTGTAATAAAGAAAATAATATAAACCATGCTTCAGGTGTATTTGAATCAGAAGATGTAATTGTTTCTGCACTTGCTGCTGGCGAAATTACAAAGTTTGATGTAGAAGAAGGATTAGTATTACAAAAAGATACAGTAGTTGGAAATATTGACAGTAATCAACTGCAGCTTAAAAAACTACAGTTGCAGAATGCAATATATTCTGCACAAACAAAGCTTATTAATATTGATACTCAGCTTGCTCCAATTGATGAAGAAATATCAAAATATAAAAAAGAAGTAACTAGATTTACTAATCTTGTAAAATCTAATGCAGCTAATCAGAAACAGCTTGATGATGTAAAAGCAGCATATATTGCAGCACAAAAAAAATATTCTGCATCTTTTGATACTATGCAGCAGAATAATAAAGCAGTAGAAAATGAAATAAATGGCTTAAAAATACAGATTGCACAGATTGAAGATAATATCCAGAAATCATATATTAAAGCACCAATAGATGGTGTTGTGCTTACAAAATATGCTAATACTTTTGAATTTGCACAAACTGGCAAACCTCTTTTTAAAATGGCAGATGTTTCAACCCTTATTTTAAGGGCTTATGTTACTGCCGATATTTTAACTCAAGTTAAGCTTGGCGACAAAGCAGAAATTATGGCAGATTTTGGCAAAGAAAATATGAAAAAATATACTGGAAACATTATATGGATTTCAGACAAGGCAGAATTTACTCCAAAAACTATTCCTACAAGAGATGAACGCTCAAACCTTGTATATGCTGTTAAAATACAAGTAAAAAATGACGGATATCTTCGCAAAGGAATGTATGGAGAAGTAAGATTTAATAACATTAATACAGAATAAATATGGTAAAAGTTGAAAATATTTCAAAAACATTTAAAAAAGTGCAGGCTTTAAATGATGTATCATTTCATGCAGAAAAAGGGGAACTTTTTGGTATAATTGGTCCTGATGGTGCGGGAAAAACTACCCTTTTTCGCATAATGACTACTTTAACTATTCCAGATAATGGCACTGTGTTTATTAATAACAGAAGCATTTTTAATGATTACATGGAAATAAGAAAAAATATTGGCTATATGCCCGGCAGATTTGCTCTTTATCAGGATTTAACAGTGGAAGAAAATCTTAACTTTTTTGCATCTGTTTTTAATACAACAATAGAAGAAAACTATCACTTAATAAAAGGTATATACAGCCATATTGCTCCATTTAAAAACAGAAAGGCTGGAAAACTTTCAGGCGGTATGAAACAAAAACTTGCTTTAAGCTGTGCATTAATTCATAAACCAGAAGTGCTTTTTTTAGATGAGCCTACAACAGGTGTAGATCCTGTATCTAGAAAAGAATTCTGGGATATGCTTTATGACCTTAAAAATATGGGGATAACAATTATAGTTTCTACACCGTATATGGATGAAGCTTCAAGATGCAACAGGATTGCACTGATTAAAAATGGTGCATTTATAGATGTGAATACTCCAAAAAATATTATAAATAGTTTTAACAAAACATTAATAGCTTTAAAAGCAGATAATATGCGGCAGCTTTTAAAAGATGTTAGAAAATGCAGCCATATAAAAAGTGCATTTGCCTTTGGTGCTGAAATTCATGCAGTAATAGATAATGATAATCAAATAGAAGATATAAATAATCAAATAAAAAATTTAAACCATAAAAATATAGAAATATACAGGATACCACCTGCGATTGAGGACTGTTATATATGGAGCAGGTAATAAAAACTTATAATCTTACAAAAAAATTTGGCTCTTTTACAGCAGTTGATAATATCAGCTTTTATGTAAATAAAGGTGAAATATTTGGCTTTCTTGGTGCAAACGGAGCAGGTAAAACAACAGCTATGCGTATGCTTTGCGGTCTGTCAAAGCCTACTTACGGCACTGGAAGTGTGGCAGGCTGTGATATATCAAAAGAATATGAAAAAATTAAAAAAAATATAGGCTATATGAGCCAAAAATTTTCTCTTTATGAAGATTTAACAGTAGCTGAAAATATCAAACTTTTTGCAGGGATTTATGGTATGCCTTTAAAAAAAATAAAAGAAAAATCTGCCATTATTCTTGAAAGGCTTGAATTAGCTGACAAAAAAGATACACTTGTAAAATATATTCCCATAGGCTGGAAGCAAAAACTTGCCTTTTCTGTGGCAGTTTTCCATGAACCGAAAATAGTTTTTCTTGATGAGCCAACAGGCGGTGTAGATCCGGAAGCAAGAAGGCAGTTTTGGGAAATGATATATGAAGCAGCAGATAATGGTATTACTATATTTGTAACTACTCACTATATGGATGAAGCAGAATACTGCGACAGAATATCTATTATGGTTCATGGTAAAATTGCCGCCCTTGCAGCTCCAAAAGATATGAAACAAGAATACAATGCAGCAACTATGGATGAAGTGTTTAGAAAGTTAGTTGCTGGCACTTTTAATCAGGAATAGATATGAAACAGCTTTTATCATTTATAAAAAAAGAAGTGCTGCATATATTAAGAGATAAAAGGACAATATTAATACTCCTTATTATGCCTGTTGTTCAGATACTTCTTTTTGGATTTGCTATGACTATGGAAGTAAAAAATATTAAAGTTGCAGTGTCTTACCAGTATGGTGATGAATTAGCAGAAAAAATAATTGCACGCATTAGTGCCAGCGAATATTTTCATATTGTCCAAACAATAAATAATCCATTAGATATTTCATCTCTTTTTAAAAAAGAAAAAATTGATACTATAATTATATTCAGTGATGAATTTTCCAATGAAATACATAAGGGCGGTATTTCTTCTGTGCAGATAATTAATGATGCATCTGACCCTAATCAGGCAAGCACAGTTACAAGCTATATTTCAGCAATTATTTCATCATTTCAAAATGAAATAGCAGGCTCAGTCCAGCCTATACGCATTAATACTGAACTAAAAATGCTTTATAATCCAGAACTTAAAGGCTCATATAACTTTGTTCCCGGTGTTATGGCTCTAGTGCTTACAATAATATGTGCTATGATGACATCTATCTCAATAGTCAGGGAAAAAGAATTTGGCACAATGGAACTTTTGCTTGTTTCTCCTATGAAGCCTGCATATATAATAATCTCTAAAATTGTACCATACTTGATTATTTCAACGATAAATCTTCTAACTATTATTGTATTAGCAGTTATGCTGCTTGATATGCCTGTAAGGGGCAGTTTTATGCTGCTTATGGGAGTATCTTTTTTGTTTATATTCGTTTGCCTTACTGTTGGAATATTTATATCTTCCCTTGTAGCAAATCAGGCAGCTGCAATGCTTATTTCTGGTATGGGTATGATGATGCCTGTTATGCTGCTTTCAGGTATGCTTTTTCCACTGGATAGTATGCCAAAATTTCTACAAATAATTGCAGATTTTGTACCTGCATCATGGTATTTTACTGTTGTTAAAAAAGTAATGATAGAAGGACAGGGGCTTATGGATATTTTAAAAGAAATTACTATATTAACTATTATGCTTGCTGTTTTAGTTATTGCAAGTGTTAAAAAATTTAAAGTGCGATTAGGGTAATATTATGCTGAAATTTCTGCTGGAAAAAGAGTTTAAACAATTTATGCGAAACCCTGTTATGCCAAGAATGGTTTTGATTATGCCACTTGTTATGATGATAGTTTTCCCGCTTGCAACAAACAGGCAGGTGCAGGATATTACAATTTCTATTGTAGATAACGATAAAAGCCAGTATTCTATGGAGCTTGTAAATAAGATTACATCATCAGGCTATTTTTTACTTGCAGATTACAGCAGTAATTACAGCACTGCTTTAAAAAGTGTGGAAAGAGGCGATGCTTATATTATACTTGAAATAGAAAAAGATTTTGAGAAAAATATTGTAAAAGAAGGCTTTGCAAATGTAATTATTTCAGCTAATGCTGTTGATATGTTTAAAGGCAGTGTGGGGGCAAGCTATCTTTCAAATATAATATATGATTATTCATTAGAACTGCAGGAAAAATCAGCTTTTTTTAATACTGCTCCTGCTATTAATATTATCCCTCTTAATGAATTTAATCAGACACTAAATTATAAAAACTTTATGATACCAGCCATTATGGTTATGCTTGTTACAATGATTACATGCTTTCTACCTACCTTAAATATTGTAAGCGAAAAAGAAAAAGGCACTATGGAGCAGATAAATGTAACACCTGTAAATAAATTTATATTTATACTTTCTAAACTTATACCATATCTGATAATGGGTATAGTTGTTTTTACTATATGTATTATTATTGTAAAATTTTTATACAATCTTGATGCAAAAGGCGGTATTCTTTCTCTGTATATTTTTACACTTGTATATATATTTAGTTCTTCAGGGCTTGGGCTTATAATATCTAACTATTCTTATTCTATGCAGCAGGCAATGTTTGTAATGTTTTTCTTTATAATGATATTATATTTTATGAGTAATCTTTTTACACCTGCTGAATATATGCCAGAATGGGGACAGTGGATTGCTGCATTTAATCCACTAAAATATTATGGTCATACAGTTAGAAGCATATACTTAAAAGGTGCAGTTTTTTCTGATATGTATAAAGAATTTATAATTTTAGTAATATTTGCTGTAATATTAAATGTAATTGCTGTAATAAGTTACA
Source organism: uncultured Mucispirillum sp. (assembly GCA_947177675.1). GTDB lineage: Bacteria > Chrysiogenota > Deferribacteres > Deferribacterales > Mucispirillaceae > Mucispirillum. The sequence continues at coordinate 363 of CAMWVK010000087.1, read as the reverse complement.
AAAAAAATGAGTAACAGTATAAAAAACTACTACTCATTATATACTATTTTATTAAATCTTTTGCTGCATCTTTTACAGTATTCCATACCTTTTCTAAATCACTCTTTTTTACAGTCTGCAAATAAACAATAAAGCTAAAATTATTATTACATATTTTTTTAGGATACCCTCTTTTATTTATTAAGCGACTTTATTTCGTCTGCCACCTTTTTTGTGGAATCTATAAGAGTTTTTTCTATATTATTAAAAAAATCATTAACCATTTTATCAGTTTTTTCTTCCTGAGATATAGTTTTATTATCACTTTTTTCATCTTCTGCATAAACCGTGCCTGCAAAAATCATAATATTTACTAATATAACT
>CAMWVK010000086.1 GCA_947177675.1 uncultured Mucispirillum sp. | reverse complement strand
CACAAGCTGTGTTCTGCCCGCAGGCAGCTGGAGCAATACACCATCTAAAAACTGTCTTGTGTGCCATAAAACAAGACCTGTAACAAAAGCAGGTGTGCATGCTATTACAAAATAAGAAGCAGGATATACTTATATTTTAAATAAAATATACTATTCAATAAACATACCCGCCCAGCTTAAAGGGCGGGTAAGTTTTTAATTTCAAGATTTTTCAAATATATAGAAATTGTTTTATAAGTGGTAAAATCTAAAAACGATTGCAGATATTTAAGCATTAATAGAAGAAAAGCGGGCAGCGGGACTTGAACCCGTGACCTAAAGCTTGGGAAGCTTCCACTCTACCATCTGAGCTATGCCCGCAATAAAACTTTTATATATCAATTTTTTAAAAAATACAACAAAAATATTACCATATAGAATTTACCCCGTATAGAATTTATCATTTGGGAACTGCAAGGTAAATTATACCTTGAAAATTATTGCTATATAATATAAACTCAATTTGTTTAAATTATTTTTGGAGGCAATAATGAATAAAATTGCAGTATTATCTGGTGACGGTATCGGTCCAGAAGTGATGGCAGAAGCATTGAAAGTGCTTGATGTTATAGCAAAAAAATACAATCATACATTTGAATTTAAAGAAGGATATGTTGGCGGCATAGCTTATGATAAAACAGGCACACCACTTCCTGAAGAAACAATCAAGCTTTGTGAAAACTCTAATGCAGTTCTCTTTGGCTCTGTAGGTGGCCCTAAATGGGAAAGTCTGCCACCAGAAAAACAGCCAGAAAGAGGTGCATTGCTTCCTTTAAGAAAACACTTTAATTTATTTGCAAACCTGCGGCCTGTTAAAATATTCCCAAGCCTTTCTCATGCAAGCTCACTTAAACATGAACTTGTAAAAGACGGCATAGATATAATATTTTTCAGAGAATTAACTGGCGGTATTTATTTTGGTCAGCCAAAAAAAATTGCAGAAGACGGCAAATCTGCTGTTGATACTATGGCATACAAAGAAGAAGAAATTACAAGAATTGCCATAAAAGCTTTTGAAGCAGCTAGACTTCGTAATAAAAAAGTATGCAGTGTAGATAAAGCAAATGTTCTTATGACAAGCATATTATGGAGAAAAATTGTTACAGAACTCCATGAAAAAGAATATTCTGATATTGAATTAAGTCATATGTTTGTTGATAATGCAGCTATGCAGCTTGTTCGCTGGCCGGCACAATTTGATGTTATCTTAACAGAAAATATGTTTGGCGATATTTTAAGTGATGAGGCTGCTATGCTTTCAGGCTCTCTTGGTATGCTGCCATCTGCATCTATTAATGAAAGTGGTTTTGGTTTATATGAGCCTATTGGCGGCTCTGCTCCAGATATAGCTGGTCAAGGCATTGCAAACCCTGTTGCACAAATTCTTTCTGCAGCATTAATGCTTCGTTACAGCTTTAAACTTGATAAAGAAGCAAAAGCTATAGAAAATGCTGTTGCAGACACTTTATCTGCAAATGTTCGCACTCGTGATATTGCTGGCGAATCAAAAGATGTAAAAATTGTTTCTACATCTGAAATGGGTAATGAAATCATCAGTAGAATTAAATAATATGATTAAAAATATATTCATCTTATTAAAAGAATATATAATAGAACATAAAGTATTTCTAGCATTTTTTATAGTGCTGGGAATACTTGCCTATAAATTCTCTTATATAGATATTCTTATTACAAATCTTTTTTATAATGAAAATGATTTTTATCTTGCAAATAATACTTTTGGACTTATCATATATGAAGGAGCATACTATTTAACTATTGCAGTAATTATTATACTTATTACTATGCTGCTTTTAAATTTATTTAAAAATATTAAACTATTTGGACTGCCAAGAAAAGCTTTAATATTTTTTATTGTTATAATTATTATGGCTCCGGGTATTGTTGTAAACAGTCTATTAAAAGACCATGTTGGAAGACCTAGACCAGCACATATTACAGAGTATGGCGGCACAAAAGTTTTTCAGCCACCTTTTGTAATATCTGACCAGTGTGATAAAAACTGTTCATTTGTTTCAGGTCATGCATCTTTTGCATTTACATTTATGGCGATAGGACTGCTTTTCAGAACACGATTAAGACATATTATATGCACTTCAGGCTTTATTTTTGGTGCATTAGTTGGCTTTATAAGGATTTTTCAAGGAAGACATTTTTTTACAGATGTAGTATTTGCATTCTTTTTTACATGGCTTACAATTACATTGATTTATAAATTCTTCTACCCTAATGATGAGCTGCCTGATACAATTCAAAAAAATTAAATATACATTCCATCTGTCGTATTATCAGATGGAGTATTATTATCTAATGTTTGATTATCATTCATTATACTTTTATTATCCATTGTTTGATTATCAACTGTTATATTATCTGACTGATTATCAGTATTAGATATATTATCATTAGTAGTAATTATTACATTATCGCAGATATTATCACTTGTATTATCTAAAATATTATCTTTGGTATAGTAATTCTCCTTTATATTTTTTTCCTCTTTCTCAGTTTTATTTACAGCAATATTTTCTCCTTCATTTTCAAGAACTTTTTTTATACCACTGTTAAGAGAGTTGTCTACATTATCTATTAAACCAAATCCATTAAATTTATCAAATATAAATGCTCCTGCAACTATCAGTATAAAAATTGAGCCAAAAACTATTATTGTAGATACTATATTTTTCATAAATTACATGCCTTCCTTTTTTGAAAATAGTAATGTTTTTTCGTATGCTTTATATAATGCAGATATAACTGCACCTCTCACACCTTTTGATTCTAATTCTGCCAGCCCTTCTATTGTAGAGCCTGCTGGTGATGTAACTTTATCTTTTAAAACAGCAGGATGAGTTCCTGTGTTATATACCATTCCCCCAGATCCCTGCACCGCCATTGCAGATAATGATATTGCAAGTTCTCGCGGAAGTCCCATTTTAACACCTGCATCACTCATCGCTTCTATTATCTGGTATATATATGCTGGAGAACAGCCTGTTAGTGATGATACTGCATCTATTTTACTTTCATCTATTTCAATAAACATACCTAGTTTAGAAAAGATAGATTTAAAAAGAGTTTTATCATTTTCTGAAATATTTGCACCATAAACATAAGCCAGCACTCCCTCGCATATCTGAACAGGAGTATTTGGCATTGTTCTGATGATTTTAAGCCTTGTATTTACCTTTTCCATATCATTAATACTTATTCCTGCAGCAACTGAAACTACAACTTTATCTGCAAGTTCATTTTGATATAATTCTAAAGTATTAATTACCACATAGGGCTTAACTGCAAGCAGAATAATACTGCTGTTTTTAATTACAGCTATATTATCTGCTGTAACAGCACCATATTTTAATGACAATTTTTCAGCTTTGTTTATATTATAATTTGATACAATTATATCTTTACAATCTAATGTTTTTGACTTTAAAATACCTGCAATCACAGCTTCTGCCATATTGCCCGCCCCTATTATACCTAACATTATGCTAATTTCTCCTTTATCCATTCTGCAATATCGCTGATAATTTTCACTGAATGTTTTTCTGTTAAAATATGTTTTACATTATATAATTTATTATTATATTTATATATTGTTTTATCATTTGAAACCAATTCATTTACTTTTTTCACAGCTTCTTTTGATGATATTAATACATCTTTTTCAGAAACAGCAAGTAAAACAGGTATATTTATATCTTTCACATAGTTTAAAACTTCATCCTGCAGCAGTTTCAGCTGGTAAGTCTGCTCAGTTGGGAAAACAGGATAGTTGTATTCTATTTCTTTTAAATGCCTTGGTATATTTTTTATAATTTTTCTTATATATTTTATAAGAAAGAAACCTAATATATTTACTTTATAAGCAGGTGCCAAAAGTGCTATACAGTCGCATTTATTAAATTTTGCTGCTGCTGTAGCTAATAAACCACCATTAGACTGCCCAGCAATACAGATTTTTGAGCAAAATGATGCAAGAGCATTATATCCCGCAGAAATACTGTCATACCAGTCTAAATAAGTAGTTTTATAGAAATTATCAAGTGTGCATCCATGTCCTGCAACTCTTACAACATATACACTAATATCATATTTTTCAAGCTCATAAGCAAGAGGCATAAGTTCATCTGATGCAGCAGCAAACCCATGAATTAAAAGAACACCTTTATCTGAATGTCTGCGAAAATATGGTTTATTACCATCACCAATCGCACCAGCACTTTCTGCTTTTAATAAATCATACTTATAAATTTCTTCTGCTGATTTTTCTATTTTATTAAATGGATGCAGCAATTTTTCACCTGTTTAATTCTAATTTTATTATTTTATTCATATCTAAATCAGCATATAATTCTTGAAAAAATACATCTCGCATTCTATCATATTTTGGTGCAAAATGACCAAATGACACAAAATCAGAATTTGAATTTTTATAAACTGCTTTTGATACACCTATTGACAAATGCTTCTTTTCTATTGCATGTATTATATCATTGTTCATAAAAACAGACTCTATTAATAATATATGGCTGTCTTTTGCAAGCTTTACTGCTTTTTTATAATTAGAAAAACTTGGTGCTGTATCTGTAATATATGTAATATCCTGACATGCAGGATATTCTGCCAGCTTTTCTGCTAACTCATTAATATAATACTGCTTAATACCTAAAACTGTATCAACATTTATTATATCATTGCTGCTGTTATTTAATAAAGCATCTTTTAATAATTTAATCCATGGACCTTTTTTAAACCCGTATTTCTCCATTTCATCTTTATTAATAGATATTCGTTTTGGCTCTTTTACTCTGTAACCTACAGATGTTATACCATGGTCAAAAAATTCATATTCTAAATGAAAATTATCATTTAATATAAGATAACTTTTATTAACTGTAAAGTTTTCTTCTTTAAAACCATTTTTTGCAGCAAATACTGCCCCTTTCATACCCTCTTCTAAAAGTTCTATTGCAATAAACGAAATATCATAATCATATATTAAATTCCATGTATAACCTGCCAGCTTTCCTTTTATATTATTAATAAACCCAGCTGGACCAAAGAAAGTAAAAGTATTTCCAGAAAGCAAAGCTGTTCTTAAAAATCTGTCAAACCCACTAAAATGATCTATATGAGTATGACTTATAAACACATGAGAAATATCATTTATTTCTGAATTATTAATATTTCCAAGCCTGCCGCAGTCAAAAAGCAGTGCTTTTTTCATATATACATTTCTAACAAATATACCACTGTCATCAAATGGAGAATTAAGTCTTCTTATTGTATAATTTGATTTCATTTGATTAAAAATTTCTTTATTTCCTCTATATTATTATCTACATTTCCAGTTGTAATAATTTTTAAATCAGCTTGTGGCATATTAGCTGTTTCTCTTTGCTTTTCAGCAATCTCTATTCTGCCATCAGTTACAGTATTTGATTTTTCTCTTTTTGCAAGCCTTGCTTTAATTATATCTTTTGGTGCATCAAATTCTATAAATGCAGCTTTACCTGTATTAGACTTTAAATATTCATCTAAATATGCTTTTTTAGTAAAAGATGCATCTACAACACTCATTCTGCCGACTTTATGTTTTTCTTCAACATACTGACCTAATGTGTTATACAGCTTTATAGAATTTTCATGTGAATATATGCCTGTGCCCCAGTCAATATACTGCCTGTCAGTAATATCCATTCCTTCAATCTGTTTTCTAATTACATCAGAAACAAACAATGCCGCAGGAAATCTTTTAACAAATCCAGCTGCGTTTTTAGATTTTCCTGTTCCCATTAACCCAAAAAATACAAGATTATTTTGTTCCATTGATTTTGCATAAAATAATGACATATCAATTAATTTTTTTATTTCATTAACTTTTGTGTCATATAAATCCCATGATTTATCTTTACCATCAACTAAAAAACATGTTACTTTTGCTCTTACATAAGCAAGGTAGCATCTATAATAGTTGATTAATTTTAAACTTAATTCATCATTAAAAACAGATAAAAAACCAGATAAAAAGCCATCTGCTAAATCTGTTCTGCCCATGCTGTCAAGCTCCATAGATAAAAATGATGCTTCTGAAATTACATCATTAAAACGAAATCTTTTATTAAACTCTATACAGTCAATTAAGCCGACAGTTTCATCATCATTAAAATAAATATGCTCAAGCCTTAAATCACCATGACCATTTTTAATGTATCCTTCCTCTGCTCTTTTAAGAAAAACATTTTTATTTTCTTCAAGAAAAGCAAGAGTTTTAGACATAATATATTCATAGCTTTCTTTATCAATTAATGATGAAATATATTTTTCTGTCTGGTTAAAATTTTCAACTGCATTAAATTTTACAACATCAAAATGTGTATCAAATTCTTCGTCTTTTGGAGCAGGCTCTAATTTTTTAAAAAGTAAAGCCACTTGTCTTCCAATATGCTGCATATCATGGACAGTAATAAGTCCTTTTTCTATTCTTTCCTGCAAAAAATTTTCATCTTTAATGCGTTTCATTTTTAATACATACTCTACAGCTGTCAAAGAATTTTCCACTGGAACAAGTGCAAAATCTTTTTCATTTTGTCTAACAATTTTAAGAACTTCTATATATATATC
>CAMWVK010000085.1 GCA_947177675.1 uncultured Mucispirillum sp. | reverse complement strand
ATATATGAATAATGATGAATTAAAAAAAGCCTCAGAATTTGAAGAAGAAATTGAAAAAAGTTCTTCTCTTGATGAATTAAACAATATTCGTATTAAGTATATGGGTAAAAAAGGTATTATAAGCCTTTTAAATAAAGTACTTGGCACTCTTTCCCCAGAAGAACGCCCAAAAATGGGTGAAACTATCCAAAGTTTAAGAAATAATTTTGAAACAAGATTTAATGAAAAAGCAAATATTATTAAAAAAGCATTGAAAGATGCTGCTTTATCTCAGAAATATATAGATGTAACTTTAAGTCCTTATCCTTTTAATAAAGGCTCTCTGCATCCTGTAAAAAAAATATATGATGAAATAGTTGATGTATTTACTGCTGCAGGCTACTCTGTGGCACAAGGACCTGAAATAGAAGATGATTTTCATAACTTTGAAGCATTAAACCTGCCTAAAACTCACCCTGCAAGAGATATGCAGGACACTTTTTATATAGACGAAAATAATATAGTGCTTAGAACTCATACATCCCCTGTGCAGGTGCGTGTAATGGAAAGTCAGAAACCACCTATAAAAATTATTGCTCCGGGAACAGTTTACAGGTGTGATTATGACCAGACTCACTCACCAATGTTCCACCAGATAGAAGGGCTTGTAGTGGATAAAAATATTACTATGGCAGATTTAAAAGGCACATTAAAGCTTTTTATTTCCCGCATATTTGGTGATGATTTAGATGTTCGCTTTCGTCCAAGTTTTTTCCCATTTACTGAGCCTTCTGCAGAAGTTGATATGGGCTGTGTTCACTGCAGAGGTAAAGGCTGCAGAATGTGTAAAGGCACTGGCTGGATAGAAATAGCAGGCTGTGGTATGGTAAACCCTGCTGTATTTAAACATGTTGGCATTGACCCAGAAGTTTACAGCGGGTTTGCTTTTGGTATGGGTATTGAGCGTATTGCACTGCTGAAATACGGCATTGATGATATACGCTTGTTTTATGAAAACTCTCTTAAATTTTTAAAACAATTTTAGGTGTTAATATGAATGTTAGTATAAACTGGTTAAAAGAATATATTGATTTAAATGATAAGTCCATTAAAGAAATAGCTGATGGCTTAACATTAGCAGGGTTAGAAGCAGAAGGAATTCATAAGATTGCAGCCCTTTCTAATGTGGTAACAGCCAAAGTAATTGTATCAGAAAAACATCCAAATGCTGATAAATTAAAAGTATGCAGAGTTACTGACGGAAATGAAGAATATCAGGTAGTATGCGGTGCTCCAAATGTGGCAGCAGGTCAGATTGTGCCATTTGCAAGAATAGGTGCTGTGCTTGGTGATATTAAAATTAAAGAAGCAAAACTTCGCGGTATTGAATCTTTTGGTATGATTTGCTCTGAAAGAGAACTTGGATTAACAGATAATCATAGTGGTATTATGGTGCTGCCTGAAAATACTCCACTTGGTGCAGATATTAACAGTATTATAGGAACAGGCGATACTATTATAGAATTTAATGCTACTCCAAACAGACCGGACTGGCTTTCAGTTATTGGCATAGCAAGAGAAGCAGCGGCAGTATTTCAAAGGCCTTTAAAACTGCCCACATGTCAAGTTGTAGAAAATAATGAAAATGTTTCAGATTTTATAAAAGTAGAAATTGAAGAAAAATCAAAATGTCCAATATATTTTGCACGCATAATAAAAGGTGTTAAAATTGCACCATCTCCATTGTGGATGCAGGCAAAATTAAGGGCAGCAGGTGTAAGACCTATCAACAATATAGTAGATGTTACAAACTATGTTTTAATGGAATGGGGACAGCCGCTGCATGCTTTTGATATTAGAAATATTGATAAAGGCATTATTGTTAGAAATGCTTTTGATAATGAAAAAATCACTGCTCTTGATGGCAAAGAATATACTTTAAATAACGATATGCTTGTAATTGCTGATATTTCTAAACCACTGGCAATAGCTGGTGTTATGGGTGGAGAATATACATCTGTTATGAGCGATACTGATACTGTTGTGTTAGAATGTGCTTATTTTGAGCCATCCTGGGTGAGAAAAACAAGTAAAAAACTTGGTTTATCTTCAGACGCATCATACAGATATGAACGAGGTATAGATTATGGTGCAACTGAAAAATTAGCAGACTATGCAGCTGCTTTAATTGCAGAAATCTGCGGAGGCACTGTATTAAAGGGAAAAGCTGGCTCAAATAACTTGAAAATAGAAGAAAGAAAAGTTATATCTTCATACAAAAGAATAAATAAACTTTTAGGTTCAGATTATAAAATAGAAGATATGAAAAATGTTTTAGACAGCCTTTTAATAAAAACAGAAATAGATAATGATAAGTTGATATCCTGTATCCCTACTTTTAGAAATGATATAGCTTTAGAATGTGATATTGCAGAAGAAGTCGCAAGAATTATGGGGTATGATAAAATAGGATATACTATGCCACACATGGATAATGAAATAGATATCCAAAGTCCAAAAGTAAGATATTCAAGGACTGCAAGAAATGTTTTAGAAAATTTAGGATATAATGAAGTATTAAACTTTTCATTTTTAGGTGCAGAATATTTATCTATATTTGATACTGATGAAGAACGATTTGTAAAACTTTTAAACCCTATTTCGCAGGATATGGCATGGATGAGAACGCTTATTTTTCCATCTATTATTAAGAATATGCAGACAAATAAAAATATGGGTTATTCAAACATTAAGTTGTTTGAGCTTTCAAATGTTTATATATCAAATGGTAAATCAAATCTGGCAACTGAAAAGCTCCATTTATCACTTGGTGTTATGGGCAGTTATTATGATGATACTTGGATAAATCTGCCAAAACTTGATACTTTTTATTACTTAAAAGGTGCTCTTGATAATGTAGTAGATAAGTTTGATATGAAAGCAGAATATAAAAGATTAGAAGACTGCCATTTTATGCATCCCGGAAAATCTGCTTCCGTGTATATAAATGGAAAATATGCAGGTTTTATTGGTGCATTACACCCAGATATTTTAGAAAAACTTGACATTAAAAACGAATGTTATACAGCAGAAATTGATTTTTCTTTATTGATTGATGAAGCATATAACAAAAATGAAGCAGCAAAATCAAGTATGCGTTATGCTAAATTTTCAAGATTTCCATCAAGCATGAGAGATTTAGCATTAATTGTAAAAAACAGAGTTAATGCTGCTGATTTAATAAATACAGTTAAATCAGTAAGTCCAATAATTACAGATGTAATTGTATTTGATGTATTTGAAGGCAAGCCAATAAATTTTGGATATAAAAGTATTGCTGTACGCATAACTTTTACAGATATGGGAAAAACATTAAGAGATGATGATATTAATCCGATAATAGATAATATTTTGAAAGCCCTTGAAAAAGAACACGGGGCAGTGCTTAGGTAATACTTATCTGACTGAATATTATTAATTATAATACACAGCAAATTCAGTTTCACATAGTTTAAATTCATTTTGTTGTGCTGATTTAATATTATTATAATCATTTTAAGTATATAAAAAAAGAAATACTTGTAAAAAGTCTGCTTAATTATTATATTTTTTATATAATTTATGCAGAATATGTTATTAACTGCTTGAAAGTTTTAAAAAATTATGATTAAAATAATTTTTTAAGTATACTTGTCGGAGTGATTATGAATAAAAAAATAATCTTGCTTGTTACTGTAATATTAATATCATTCACCTGCACAGTTTATGCAGTTGAACCTTATTTAAATACACAGCTTTTAGAGGCAGCATCAGTTGGAGATGCTGATGCAGTCAAGGATGCATTATATAATGGTGCTGATGTTGATGCAAGAGACAGGCTTGGAAATACTGCTCTTATTTTGGCAGCAGATGGCGGCTATCAGGAAGTTGTAAGGCAGCTTATTGTATATAAGGCATCAGTAAATGCAGTAAATAAGTTTGGCTATACACCACTTATGTCTGCTGTAACTAACTCCCACAGGTATATTGCATCACTGCTTATAAAAGCAGGTGCAGACCCTAAACTTCCTAATAAATATGGCACTACTCCAGAAATGTATATTAAAGCTCAAGGCTTTTTTACAATGAATGAATATATAAGCGATGAAAAGCCTGTTATTACTTCCCGTATAGATGACAGACCTGCAAGACGAGGCACTATGGCAGCAATTCACAGTGCACCTTGGAGAGAAGAATTTAATCAACTTATTTCTCTTGGCAAAACAAATGAGGCTGCTGAACTTTTAGTCGGCTATGCTAATACAAAAAATCCTGAAGCATGCTATCTTTTAGGCACATTATTTTTATCAAAAGGTAATAATGAGCAGGGTATTTTTTGGGTCAAGCAGGCTGCAGCTTTAGGGGATTCTATGATGAAATACCGTGCTGCTAAATCTATTATAGATAATGGTGCGGGAGTTGGTATGAAAGAAGCTGTCGCAATGCTTAAAGAGGCTATTTCAGAAGGCAATAACTTTGCCAAAACAGAATATGCAAAAGCACTGCTTTTTGGCAGCGGAGTTCCAAAAGATAATGCTAATGCTTATGCTTTATTTAAGGATGCAGCAAGCTATAATTTACCAGAAGCAGTTTATTATACTGGTATGCTTGAATATTTAGGCAGAGGCACTGTAAAAGATGAGACAAAAGGTTATGCTAAAATCCAAATGGCTGCAGATATGGGGTTTTATGAAGCAGAACAGTTTATTGATAAATTAAATGCTCAAAAGCATATAAAAGTATTAGTTAATTCAAAGGTAGGTGATAGAGCAACTGTTAAAGCATATCTTATATCTATGGGAGCACCTATTAATATAGATAATCCAGAATGTGATGTTTATACAATAGGCAGTGCATGGAATGATGCTTATAAAATATCAACAGTAAAAATGTGCTATCCAGGTGATGGCACAGTTCAGTCTGAATTTGTTTTAGGGCAGTCAATAGATAATGTTGAATTTTCGTATTTAAAAGGCTTGTATCCAACAGCTAAATTTAGTATGCCTTCAATATATAATGAGATGCCTGTTAAAACAAAACAGGATGAGATAAATGCCTATGATTTAGGGCTTACAGGCGATAATAATACTCAAGATAATAATATTATACAGGATAATAATACAGGAAGCAAAAATAATATAGATTTTTCTAAACCTGTATCAATTGATAACAAAAGCAGTAAAAATTAGGAAGTATGAAAAAACATATATTAATTTTGTGGACAGTATTAATTCCATTACAGATTTTTGGTGCTGATTTAGAAAGCACTGTCAGAGATGCTTTTGAGCTATACTCTGTTAATAACTTTGCTGAGGCTGCTCCTATGTTTGAGGAAGCATATTATATGGCAAAGAAAAACACTCCAAAAGATATTTCAAGCAGGTTTCGTATATCATTATATGCAGGTCTTTGCTATCGTGGTATAAATGAATACCAGCAGGCAGCAGCATGGTTTGCTGTAAGTCTTGCTTTGGCTGAAAAAGTAAACGATTTATATGATATTCCTACACTGCTTTCTTATATTGCAGAATCAGAGAGAATGTCAGGCAATGCAAAACAGGCAGAAGAATATTATGCAAAAGCTCTGCTTTATGCTGATTTAACTGATAAAGACAAGGCAGTTTTATATTATGGTATGGCAGAAAGCAGGCGTATTAATGAAAACTATTCAGGCTCAAAAGAAAGCTGTGATGAAGCATTAAAATATGCAGAAAATTTAAAACTTTTTAAAATACTTTCATCATGCGACATAATATATGGCGAATATTACAGGGTTAATAAAGACTATGCAAAAGCAATGTATTATTTCACAAGAGCTCATGATACATCACGAGCGAAAAAGTATGCTGATATATTAGTCCCTGCATTAAATGGTATGGCTTTAACATCAGAAGCCCTGCACCATTCAGATGCAGCAAGAGAATATTTTGAACAGGCTTTTTTTGTGGCAGTGGAAAATGGTGCAGTAGATAATACTGATATAATATATAAAAAAATCATAAACTATATGCCTGAAACAGGCAGTTTTAAATATCAGGGTGATAAAGCATTAGAACTTGCATCATTAGAGTTTTTAGATGATGCAACATCTTTATTATTATACAGCCTTTCTGCACTTTATTATAGAACTGGTGGCAGGTATAAAGAATTATACCCAGCAGCAGAAACTGGATATAATCTAGCTGTTAATATTTCAGATAATAATCAGGCAGCAGAATTTTTATATGATATGTCTCTTTCTTTACTTAAATCAGAAGAATATGAAGAATGTGCTGCAAGAAGTGAAGAAGCGGTATCACGCTTAAAATCAAGTGATAAAAAATATTTGTTGAAAGATGCTTATTTAGTCCAGTCAGACTGTTTGTATAGTCTAGGATACTATAAAAAGTCTTATGAAATGGCAGAAAAGGCATTATCTTATGCAAAACTTGCAGAGCATGAAAAAATTAATGCTAAACTTGTAAAAATCAAAGAAAAACTTAATTTAGAAGAATCTGCAAAATAAAGCAGTGTTGCAAAAATGCAATAATAATATTGCATATATTGAAAAAATACTGATACTTATTACAATATATATAAATTCTGTTTCACACTCATTTTTTAAAACTATCATTAAAAATGATGATTTATAATAAAATTAGTAATTATTATTTTATTAAACAATATGTATTTGTAGTGTATTTAAAGCTGTCTATCCGCTGCA
>CAMWVK010000084.1 GCA_947177675.1 uncultured Mucispirillum sp. | reverse complement strand
GATTATATAAAATCAAGTATAGCAAGCTGTTTTATAATTAAAAAATAAAAGATATCAGCTGTGTATGTATATAATTTGGAGGGTTAAATGAAAGATTACACCACAACGCAAAGGGTAGGTTTATTTTTAGGACCTGTCATTTTTATTATGATGCTGCTTATTTCTCCGCCTGAGGGTATGAGTTCATCAGCAATGAAAGTTGCAGCTATTACTGTGCTTATGGCTGTATGGTGGATAACTGAAGCAGTGCCTATACCTGCGACTTCTTTACTGCCGATATTATTATATCCTTTACTAGATGTTATGGCTGCAAAAGCTGTTACAGCTAACTATGCTAATCCAACCATATATCTCTTCATAGGTGGTTTTTTTGTAGCAGTTACTATGGAAAGATGGAATCTTCACAGACGCATAGCATTATATACTATTAAAATGGTAGGTACAAGTCCTACTAAAATGACATTAGGTTTTATGGTGGCAACAGGCTTTATTTCAATGTGGGTTTCAAATACTGCTACTGCTATGATGATGGTTCCTATTGGTTTGGCAGTTATTGCTCAGGTTACAGGTATTTCTTCAAAACAGCTTTTAGATGGTTCTGTTGGTATTAAAGAGCAGAATTTTGGCAAAGGCTTAATGCTTGCTATTGCTTATTCAGCATCTATTGGCGGTGTTGCAACTATTATAGGCACCCCGCCTAATACAATTATGGTTGGTATGTTAAACACTACTTACGGGCAGACCATTTCTTTTGCACAGTGGATGATGTTTGGGCTGCCATTAGTTATAATAGTTATGGCTGTAACATGGATTATGCTTGTTAAGTTTTTATTTCCAACAGGTGATTTAAAATTAGCAAAAGGAAAAGATGTTATTGAATATGAAATTAAAAAAATGGGTCCTGTAAGTAAACAAGAGCTTGTCGTGCTTGTAGTATTCCTTATGGTTGGTTTCTTATGGGTATTTTCTCCAAAACTTAAAACAATTTTCCCTAGCTTAAAAGGCTTAAATGATACAGTTATTGCAATGCTTGGAACTATCCTTCTTTTTACAATACCTGCTGACTGGAAAAAAGGGATATTTATTCTTGACTGGAAAACAGCAGTAAAAATACCTTGGGATATTGTTCTTTTATTTGGCGGTGGCTTTGCTGTTGCTGCAGGTTTTGAAAAATCAGGTCTTGCAACATTTATTGCAAAACAGCTTGAAGGTTTGAATGGTATGCACATGTTAATATTTATTCTTGTTGTTACTCTTTTAGTAGTATTTTTAACAGAAATTACATCAAATACCGCAACCGCAACACTACTTGTTCCTATTATGGGGGCATCTGCTGTAGCTCTTGGTATTCACCCTTATGCTACCATTGTTCCTGCTTGTGTAGCAGCATCATTTGCATTTATGCTGCCAGTTGCTACGCCGCCAAATGCGGTTGTATTCGGCAGTGGAGCTATACAAATAAAAGATATGGCAAAAGCAGGGTTTGGCTTAAATATATTTGGGACAATCATTGTTGTGTTATTTGTAATGTATATTATGCCTGTACTTTGGGGTATAGATTTAAGTGTTACACCAGAATGGGCATTAAAAACTGCTGAGGCAGCTGCTGGAGCAGTAAAGTAATTCTATAATATAAAATATTAAGTATAACATTAAGGCTGTGTTTTGAACACAGCCTTTTTTATGTTTAAGTGATAGTATTAGGCAAAAAATAGACTGTATCACATATTGCAAAACTGAGTGTATAATATATTATAAGTGAAAATAAGGAGCTATATATGAAGAAAACTGTTTTATTTATAATATGTTTTTTTATGATTTTTATGGAGGCAGATGCTGTGCAGTCAACATTATCAGAAAGAGAAAAAAATATAGTAGAAATATCCTCATTTACATCTGCTGGAAATCAGAAACAGCTGGCTTTATCTTTAAATAAGGCTCTTGATAATAAAATGACTATTAATGAGATTAATGAAATATTAATCCAAAGTTATGCTTACTGTGGTTTTCCACGCAGTTTAAATGCTATCACTACATTTATTAATGTAGTAAAAGAAAGAAAATCAAAAGGCATAAAAGATATACAAGGAGCAGAACCAAAAGTTTTAACATCAAAAGATAACAGGGATGCAATAGGTGATAAAACAAGGACAGAGCTTGCAGGTGGTCCAACTGTTGCAGAATGGCAGAGATTTGCACCGGGTATTGAACAGTATTTAAAAGAGCATTTATTTGCAGATATTTTTGCAAGGGGAATACTTACTAATCAAGAAAGAGAGCTTGCAACTGTATCATTTTTATCAGTATTAATTGGAGCAGAACTACAGCTTAAAAGCCATATTAATATAGCAAAAAATACAGGTTTAAATGATGATAAGTTAAATTATGCAGTTAAATATGCACAATTTATTAATGAATACAATATGGGAGTATTTCCAAGAGGTGCAGAAAATACAGCTTATGCAAAATATTTTACAGGGACAAGCTATCTTGCTCCACTTTCTAAAAACGGAGTTAAATCAAGCAATGTGGTCTTTGAGCCGGGTTGCAGAAATAACTGGCATATTCACCATAAAGGCGGTCAAATACTTCTTGTAACAGGCGGCAGTGGCTGGTATCAGGAATGGAATAAACCTGCAAGAAAGTTAAAAGCAGGTGATGTGGTAGAAATACCAGAAGGTGTGAAACACTGGCATGGGGCAGCAAAAGACAGCTTTTTTGCTCATATCGCAATAGCAGTTCCAGCAGAAGGTGCCAGTAACGAATGGCTTGAACCAGTAAGTGATGCAGAATATAGTAAGTTAAAATAGGGGAAATAATGGGAAAAAATGTTCTTATAATATCTGGCAGCCCTAGAAAGCACGGTAATTCAGATTTATTATGTGATGAATTTGAAAAAGGTGCAGTATCAGCAGGAAACAGTGTTGAAAAGATATTTCTTCAAGAAAAAAATATAAAATTTTGCACTGGCTGCTACAGCTGTGCTTCTAATCATGGAAAATGTATCCATAAAGATGATGTGGCAGAAATTTTACATAATATGATTAATGCTGATGTAATAGTAATGTCAACACCTGTATATTTTTATTCTGTCAGCGGTCAGTTGAAAACTTTAATAGACAGGACTGTTGCACGATATACAGAAATTAAAAATAAAGAGTTTTATATAATTGCAGCGGCAGCGGAAAATTCTCGTTCTACATTTACAAGAACCGTTGAATGTATTAGAGGATTTATTGACTGCATAGGTGGAGCAAAAGAAAAAGGAGTATTGACCGCAGGTGGTGTTTGGAAAAAGGGCGATATAAATTCTACAAAATATATTCAGCAGGCTTATGATATTGGAGCAGCAGTATGAGAAAATTGAGTATAATATTTTTTGGTTTACTTTTTTTTACAAACTATGCAGGAGCAGAAGAAATGAAAATATTGGCAGAAATAGAGATAATCACAGGCAGTGAAAAAGCAGAAGGCATTGTCTATGATAATAATGCAGGAAAAAGCTTTTTAGAGATTCTGCCGATTACTATTAAAATGTCAGATTATAATAATACAGAAAAAATTGGTAAAGTAGGAAATAAAATAAATGTAAAAGGCGAGCCTGCATCATTTGACCCAGATAAATCTGACATTGCTTATTATCAGCCATTTGGCAACTTATGCTTCTTTTACAGAGATTTTGGGCTTTCTTACGGGCTTTATTCCATTGGCAAAGTAACAAAAGGGATAGAAATTTTTGCCAGCAAAAAAAATGATTTTGAAATAACAATTAAAAGAAAATGAAATATTTTTCTATAAATTTCCTATTAATCCTAAACAATATGGGGAAGCATTTTGCTCCCCTGTAAAATATGCAAAATCAGGTGATTAATTATGAATAAAAATTTTTTGATACTATTAATTACTGTATTTGTATCAGCTATACCGATATTTACTTATGGAAAGGATATAAAAATGAATAATAATATAAAAATATTTGATTTTAATAAGAAAACTGTTTTACTTAACAGTGGATATGAAATGCCTGTTTTAGGACTTGGAACATACAGCCTGCAAGGTGATAAATGTTATGAATCAGTATTATACTTTTTAAAATCAGGTGGCAGGCTGATAGATACAGCATATATGTATAAAAACGAGGAAGAAGTTGGCAGGGCAGTTAGAGATTCTAGTATAAAAAGAAGTGAAATTTTTGTCATTACAAAACTTTATCCTAATCAATTTGACAATGCGGAAAAAGCAATAGAAGAAGCATTGAAAAAACTTGATATATCATATATAGATATGATGCTTTTACATCATCCTGGTAAAAACGATGTGAAAGCATATAAGGCGATAGAAAAATATATAAAAGCAGGTAAAATAAAATCAGCAGGACTTTCAAACTGGTATATTGAGGAATTAAAAAGTTTTTTGCCTAAAATAGATATTATGCCTGCACTTATTCAGAATGAAATACATCCATATTATCAAGAAAATGATGTAATACCATATATACAGAGTTTAGGAATAGTAGTGCAGGGATGGTATCCATTAGGTGGCAGAGGTTATACAAGAGAATTATTAAATGATAGAATAATCACAGAGATAGCAAAAAGATATAGAGTCAGCCCAGCACAAGTCATTCTGCGGTGGAATTTGCAGAAAGGTGTTGTTGTTATTCCCGGTTCTAGTAATCCAAAACATATAAAAGAAAATCTTGACTTATTTAATTTTCAATTAACAAGTGATGATATGGAACAAATTAAATCTCTTGATAGAAATGAAAAACATGACTGGTATTAAACACATTGAGCTATGAAAAAAGGGGAGCAAAACACTCCCCTATACTATATAATATAATAAATATCTTACTGTTTTATCTATATATTATAAACCAGCCTGTTTTCTAACTTCTTCAGCAAAATCTTCTTTTTTCTTTTCAATACCTTCGCCAAGCTGGTATCTAGTAAAGCGAACAACTTTTCTATCACCTAAAAGTTTAGCAATACTTTCATCTGGGTTTTTAACAAATTTTTGGCTTACAAGGCAGGATTCCTGCTTAAATTTATTAACTTGCCCTTCAACTATTTTTTCAATAATATTATCAGGTTTGCCGCTTTCTTTAGCTTTTTGGATATAGATAGTTTTTTCATGTTCAATAACTGCTGGGTCTAAATCTTTATCGCTTACACAAAGAGGGTTGGCAGCACAAATATGAAGTGCAACATCTCTGATAATCTCTTTATCGCTGTCTGATACATTATCAAATTCAACTAATACTCCAATTTTACCGCCTGCATGGATATAAGCTTCTAATCTGCCAGCAGCATCATATTGAGCAAAACGGCGAACTTTTATGTTTTCACCAATTTTTGCAACTTTTTCTGCGATAGTTTTTTCAACTGAAACACCTTCATATTCAAGAGCCATTAAAGCATCCATATCAGATGGTTTTTTATCAGCAATAAGTTTACATATATCCTTAGAAAATTTTATAAAATCATCAGTTTTTGCAACAAAGTCTGTTTCACAGTTTACTTCAACAACAGCACCATTTTTTAAATCATCAGAAAGGTATGTAACAACTAAACCTTCAGCAGCAACTCTGCTTGATTTTTTAGCAGCATCAGCTAAACCTTTAGTGCGGAGAAAATCAACAGCTTTTTCTAAATCGCCTCCTGTTTCTGCTAATGCTTTTTTGCAGTCCATCATACCTGCACCAGTTTTTTCACGAAGTTCTTTTACAAGTGTTGCAGTAATTTCAGCCATTATTTCACCTCATCTTCTGGTATATTATCAAGTTCAGCTTCTGCCATAGAAACTATTTCATCTTCTTCTTTAGATGCTTCTCTAATTTCATCAACAAGTTCATCTTCTCTAGACTGTCTGCCTTCATTAATAGCCTCTGCAAGTCTGCCTGCAATAAGCTGGCATGCTCTGATAGCATCATCGTTACCAGGAATAGGGAAGTCAACCATTTCTGGGTCGCAGTTAGTATCAACTATAGCAACTATAGGTATCCCTAATTTATGAGCTTCTAAAACTGCATTTTGTTCCATATTAATATCAACTATAAACATAACATCAGGGATATTTTTCATATCCTTGATACCGCCTAAGTTTTTCTCTAATTTATCATACTCTTTTTTAAGAATAGCAGCTTCTTTTTTAGTGAAGCGTTTAATAAAATCAGTAGCAAACATTTCTTCTAATTCTTTAAGTCTTGCAACTCTGCTTTTAATAGTATTAAAATTAGTAAGAGTGCCGCCTAACCAGCGGTTATTAATGTAGTATGCACCGCATTGTTCAGCTGTTGCTTTTATAGCATCTTGAGCTTGTTTTTTAGTGCCTACAAATAAGAAACTACAGCCTTGTTTAGCCATATCTCTTGTAAATTCAAATGCATTGTTAAAGCATTGAACAGTTTTTTGAAGGTCAAGAATATAGATACCATTTCTAGCACCAAAAACATATTTAGACATTTTAGGGTTCCAGCGGTTAGTTCTGTGACCAAAGTGAACACCTGCTTCTAACAGGCTTTTCATAGAAATATACGACATATTAAATCTCCTTTAGTTTTTTCTTCCACTGATAAGATTAAGCACCTTAATAATATAAGGAACATGCCGAGCTCTTATTTTGCCAGTGTGATAAGTCGCAAGTTACATTTTTAATGAAATACTGCGTAATTGTCAAGTATTTTTTCATCTATTTTACTATTGTGTAAAATCTAAAAACGATTGCAACAAATGCGAATAAAAAAGTGGTTGTTAAAACTCATTAAATGAAATAATATTTTTTAGCAAAAAAAAGCTAATTCAATGACCACTAATATATTACAT
>CAMWVK010000083.1 GCA_947177675.1 uncultured Mucispirillum sp. | reverse complement strand
ATCATAATCTTTACTTAATACGCTAAGCATAAATGTTCGTTTTCTGGATTGGGGAATTCCATAATCAATTGAATTTAAAGTAAAATCTTTATTATAATACCCAAGATTATATAATTCCTGTTTCCATTCATTAAAATTATGCTTATGTCGTTCAGAATTAATATTATATACATTTTCCATAAGCAAAAATTTTGGCAAAGCTTTATCATATTTTTTAAAATCTAACAGTAATCTCTCAACATGCCAAAGCATTCCAGATCTGTTATTTGCTTCCCTGTCAATACCTGTCATATTTCCATGCCATGCACTACCAATTGATAAGTCCTGACATGGAAATGAGTATGTTAATAATTCTATATCATCTGGTAAATCATTGTATTCTACATGTTTAATATTACCCAAATTATTTGTCCTGTTATATGCAGTATAAACTTTTTTCAAAGCATCTGTCTTCCATGATGCTAGATATTTTTTAGATACAGGATGTTTACCGTTAGTGCTTAGATTTTTAGATGCAAGGAATTCTACTAATTCATTATGTGACAAATTATTATCTTTTGAAAATTCTTCTTTCTGCTTATAATTATGAATAATATCATATGCATAGAAAGCTGAAATATCCCAATCTAATATGTGTATATCATAGCTTAAATTTAGTTTTTTTAATGCTTTTGCCTGGCTTCCTATTCCACTAAACATTTCAACCATTACAGGTTTTTTTTCATTGTTTTTCATATTTATATACTAAAACCATTATCCTTTGCTTTTTCAAGCATATTTACTAAAATTTTACTTTGTGCATCAGATGGGATTTTACCATTATCTATTTCTGTAGCAATTTTTAAGATTGCATTTTCTTTCTCTGAAAATATTCTATTACTTTCATTCCAATTACAAACTTTTTTCCAAAACTCACTGCCAAGCTTATAAACAGCAATTGTAGAGTTTATTTTATTTTCTATTCTTTGCTCTTTTTTTGCAGCTTTCTGAATTACTTTTTGTTCATCTTTACTGATTAATTTATCTATAAAACTCTTTTCAAAATCAAATATTATTTTACTCTTAGCATTGTCCCAGCAGGCAGTTCGTTTAGCCCATTCTGTGACATTTTCAACTCCCCTGTTTGAATCTGTTAAAAATTCATATACTAACTTAGAAACTTTTTCAATTTCAATTATCCATTCCTTAGATAAATTTTGGTTATTCCATATTTCTCTATAATTAATATCAAAATTATTATAATTATTTTGAAGGTTATATAATATGATTGAAAGAGTATAAATAACAATATTTGCTTTATAACTTCCAGTATACCATGGTTGTTTTTTAATTAATAAGTCAGTATGTCTATATAATATTGCAAGGGCGATTAATTCTTTATAAAAATTTTCATTAAAGTAATCATGGTTTTTTTCCCATTGCTCGCTTAACCATGAAGCAAATGTAGAAAATGATTTTTGATTACCAGCACTAGCCATATTTGGTTTAAGTAATTTAATATTTATATATTTTGATAAATCAGTTTTAGTAAACATTTGTTCTTTTGGATGTCTGCTGTCAAACTGTTTTTTGGCAGATTTAGAGTATTTATATGTTTCCTGCCTGTACTGTCCTTTGGCTCTTTCATAATACCAGTATGTTCCAAACTGATTTCCATTAACAGCAGGAGCAGGGATGCGTCTTGAAAATTCTTCAATTCTTATTTGAAAAGGATGGTTAGCTCCTAGATCAGCATCACTTACTCTATTTTGACTGTTAGCATATTTTGAAATTTCTGGAATTATTTCCAAAGATTTTTCTTTTGAAACAATTGAAAGTTTCATAGGAACAAATATTTTTTTAATTTGTTCTTCTGAATTCTCTTTTTTATCATTTAATAAAGCACTTCCAAGAGAAGCTGTTGTCTGTCCACCATTAACAATCTGCATTCCTTTAATTCTTTTGATATAGTTATTGCCATTTTCATTATCTATTGTAACATCAGAAGCTGTTACTGTTATGCCATTATTATAAGCAAAAAACATTTCAGGGTTATTGAGAATTGTATTTCTTATACCTTTATTTACTTTACCTTTGGTCTGCAAAAATGATCTGACATTTCCTTCTAAAAGCCGGCTTCCAAATTTATTATAAATTTTTGCCAGCATTATTCCTGGTATACTGCATAAATATGCTGTATAATTATCGGATTGACCAGCAAAAAGACATGGAATACCATTGTTACTATCAGAGAGTTCTATTAAGTTTATATCCAATTCCTCCCTTTGATTTTGTGACATATTATATTCAAATATTCTATTGATATCTATAATATGAAATTCAACTGGAATATTATTATATATATCGTTTTCAATAGTTTTTATAGTTTTGCTCATAGAATAATCAGTTATAAGAAAAATTGAATATTTTCTAATATTATGATATTTGTGTATGATATCATATGCTAACCCATAAGCTGGGCTGCTTTCTTCTATATTATCTGCCAAATATTTTGCATCAGTTATAAAAGAATATGCTTTTTTTAGCTGCTGATACGCAATTGTCTGTGTAATTGTTTCAATATCAGCGCTTATATCATTTAAATAAGTAATATAAATACATAAATTTTCATCAAGTTCATTAAATAAATATCCATTAATAGCAATAGATTTATTTCTATATCCTGTTCCATCAAAATAAACATATTCTATATCATCATCAATTAAGTCTGAATCTATTAAAATTGATGAAACTTCATGCAGAAAACTTTCTCTTGTAGAGAATTCATTAATATTAGCAGAATATTTTATATCATCTAAAAATCTTCCCCGAAATTCATTAATATCCATTTTAATCCTCTTTGTAGTTTTGAATTTTTATTATAAATAGTTCATATTTTGTATTTTTAACAGCATCAGGTATGTTACTTCTACGCATAGCAGGGAATGTATTATTAATATTATACACTTCTCTTTTAATAAACTTAAAAGGAAATGTATCATATTCTTTTCTGTAAACATATCCATAATCAAGTAGTTTATCAGATATAATAATTTTCAAGCTGTCATCATTAATTAAAGAAAAAAGTTTCAGGATTATACTATTTAGTGTAATTTTATTAATATCAGTGATATTTGTATCATCAAAATAATTAATAACCAGTTTACCGTCATTTTGACAATCCAGCTGTTCAATAGAAGAAACCGTTACTGTAGGTGTGCCATTTTTTACAGATTTAATTTCATACCATAAATCATCAACTATGAAATCATG
Source organism: uncultured Mucispirillum sp. (assembly GCA_947177675.1). Classification (GTDB taxonomy): domain Bacteria; phylum Chrysiogenota; class Deferribacteres; order Deferribacterales; family Mucispirillaceae; genus Mucispirillum. Next base: position 3,590 of record CAMWVK010000083.1, on the reverse strand, counting down.
TATATTATATTCTATTCCTACCCATGCATCTACTGCTTTTTCAATACCATACTTTGGAACCATTGAATTTATTAAAAAATGTATTTCACCAATTAAGCCTTTCACTGCCTCTTTTGATAACAAAGCAGTACTATTTTTTTTAAGCATATTTTGCCATTTTATATACCTGTTAGAAAAACTCTCTATAACATCTTTATGGCTATTTTCTACAGCATACATAATAATATCATCACAGAAATGGCAAAACATATCAGAATAATCTTGATTAATCAGAATAAAAGATAAAACCCATTGTCCATCACTTCGTAAACCATCCTGCACTTCTATTAAGTTAGAGGAAGTAATATTTAATGGCTCCATATTAGAAACAGCAAATATAATCAGCCTGTTTTTTTCATCTTTTCCTAAAAAAATATTATGGTTAATATTTTCATCAACTCTAATTGCAGCATTTGTATTAGTTATTTTATAAAAAATATTTTGTGCTCTATCCATTTTCTATCTCATCTGTTTCACATTCATTTTCATTAAATCCAGTATTTTCTTCATATTTCTTTTTATTTATAATATATCTGCATGTTTGATTTTTGTCAGAGTCTTTAAATACTGGTATACCTACTGCAATACCAATTAATGTTATATCACTATAATTTTGTGCCATATTATTTAATTCTTGATTATCAGTATCATTTTTAAGCTCTACAGGATATATGACTAATAATGGATTTCTTTTAATACTTGTATCTTCAAAAAATCTTTTTCCTGGAATGATTTTATCTTTATCATTTTCTGGTAAAAAATCTCTGTAATTTTTTATTACAGTATCAGCATCTTTTTTATTTAAACCACCTTTTGCATCACCAGCATTTCCAAGTCTGGATTTTGAACCAGACATTTTAAAAGCGCTTAATATTCCAGCATGATTTTTTACAAGGCTAAAATTTCTGATAATTTTTTTAACAGTAATGCTGCCAATGTTGCAGTCTCTGCCAGTTCCAGAAGATATTAAAATATCCCATTTATCTAGTATTGTATCTGTATTCTGCTGCAGTAAATTTACTATAAACCCTGTTTCATTCCTGTCATTAAAACCATTGTAAATATTAAATGTACTTGTTTTAAATAATGATAAAAAATCTAAAATAGTTTGTTTAGGTATATTTAAAAATTGATGTTTAGAAGACAGTGCAAGTGCTGGATTATTTATTTCATCTTTTGTGATAAGTGATGATATTAAGGCATTTACTGTTTCTAAATTAAATTGATTTTCTTCAATGTTACTTGTGATATAGGGTGTTTCCTTGTATAAGCCAGAAAGAGAAATAGTTATTTCGTAAGTCCATGAAGTTCTCATTTTATTAATGGCCGTAACTAACAAAGAATTATGCTCTGACCTAACCTGCAGTCCAAAATCATCAGGTGTCCTATTTGCATAATGCATTCTTATAATGTCCCTTCTTAATTCATCAGTAGCCTCTGCAATATAAGAGTACCATTCTTGAGAATGTGTTGTCATCCATATTTGGCATAAGTCCTCATAACCTGTTCTATATCCAAACCATCTGCCCATCTGCATTAAGGTATCATACATTCTGGAGTTTCTATGGAAATAACTTACAGCAAGCCCTTCCAATGTCAAACCTCTTGAAAGGCTTAAACCTCCAACAGCTATAAGTCTTAATCCTTGTTCGTGATTTTCATAATCCAATATTTTTGAGGCATTACCTCCATTAACACTTGAAGTTATAATGGAGGCAGAAGCGGAGTATAAATTTTCCTGTATTTGTTTCCATGAAAAAATACTGCCTGAATCTAGGTAAGCATATAAATTTGCATAGTATTTATCATATACTTCTTTTATAAATTTTATGCTGCTGTGTTTAAGAGCATCTTCCATTTTACTGTAATTTCTAATTTCTTCTACAATGTCTATTAAATATTCTTTTATTATTTCTGTTATTTTGTTTTGAACATTAATGTATCTGCTGATATTAATAAGCATTGTCCTGTGAGAATTTACATGACCGCGTAAATCCCTTACAGCATTGACAATAAGAAATGATGCAATTGCTTCTTTGATACTATTTGGAAGACCTTTTGGATAATAGTCTTTTTTGTGTTTTTCTGGAACCCAATCTTCGCAGTCATTATTATTGTGCAGCATATATTTATATTTAGCAGGTATGATTTTTCCATCATCATCTTCGCTGTCTATAAATATAGATGATGCACCAATATAGTTTGAAGGAGCATTTAAAGAATATATAAAATCTTTAGGAAATAAATCATCTTTTAACATTTCATCAGTTGAATCTGGATTAATAAATATATTCGCATAAGGTGTAGCAGTAAAAGCAACATAGTTAGAGCGAATAAATACTTTTAATAATGATCTGATAGCTTTATTAATTGCTGTAGGGTTAGTATCATCATTATTTGTGTTGATAGAAGCCGCATCAGCTTCATCATCAATGAGCAGCATTGGATGTTCAATGTAATTATTTACAGCATTAAATGAAACAAGCCACTGCTGCAGCTGTTCTAATATGCTTTTATTTTTTTTAACTACGAATATTACAGGATTTGTTAAATTATTAGAAATAACCTGCCTTGTAGCAGACCTTTTAAAATCAGATAATGTTGTTGTAAATGACATAACAGCCATATTATGCAGTGAATTATATTTACTAACACCAATTTGTGCTGCTGTGTTTTTTTCTACAGCATTACTGTCTAATCCAGTAAATCCTTCATCTATTCTTCCCTGAGTCTGCTGCCTTAATTTTTCTATGATCCCTGTTAGTAATATTATTACTTTATATCCTGCATCAGCTGCTTTATTTATCAGTGCAATATATGTAGCTGTTTTTCCTGACTGAACATCACCAATAACTAATCCTCTTCTAGAAAAATGTTTTTCTGTTAACGGATTTGCAAGTAAATCCATTATATCATCAGTGCTTTCATCCAGCTTATTTACTACTTTTTGTGTAAACTTTTTATCTTTTAACAGGTAAGTTTTATATCTTTGCCAAAAAGGAAAACTATCTTTAGTGCTTTTATATGCACTGTACCATGGTTTATGATTATATGTTATTGCTGTTCCTCTGTCCATTTTTACAGACATTCTTGAATATATAATTGATTTTGCCTTTGTGAGTTCTTCCTTATTGAGTTTGATTATGCTTAAAACAGTATTAAATATATCATCTAACTCATTTTCATCAAGTGTTTCTTTATTATTGGAGTTTTTTTTACTTTCAATAAATGCTTCAGCAGCTATTAAAAAATCATCAATTTGAGACATTTTACAAACTCTCTCTTAATCTATTTATTATATTGCTTTGATTTATCAGCAGCTCATTTTTTTCAAGCTCTTTTATAAAATGTAATTTGTCATCATTATTAAGTTCATCTATGTGTATTCTAAGTACTTGATAAAGTTTATCTTCTTCAATGGTATTTATTTCAATACAATCCTGCTGTTTAGCTAACCTTGCATATACATCTTTATATGGAAAAAAGTTTTCAATACCATCAATAAATAAATTAAACATTTCTTTTCCATCATCATCTAAATGATTAAATAA
>CAMWVK010000082.1 GCA_947177675.1 uncultured Mucispirillum sp. | reverse complement strand
ATTCGGCATTAAATAAAGATAACCTGTTATTTTGAAGCTGAAAAAAATAAAATATGCTGCAATTTTTTGGTGGGGGGAGCAGTAAGCATTCTTGAAATAAAAACAGGTGGCAAAATTACTGCCAGCTTATTTTAATTTTTTAAATTGGATTTAAAAAATTTTGTGAAATTTTAAAAAACCTTTATCGCATTACTCTAATATAATTTTATTGCAAGCCGCTTCATATATGGAGCTTGACAGGTTTGCTGATAAATGAGATAACAAATATCCTGCTATCAGCAGAATGTGGAAAAATAACTGGGAAAATATTTCTACTTTATTTGCTTGTCCTGATGAAATAAGAAAAGTTATTTACACTACTGATGCTATTAAATCTTTAAACATTGTAATTAGAAAAGCTGTTCATAATAAAAAAATATTTCCTAATGACCAGACTTCTAAAAAATGAACTGCTCCTATCAGAAAATGGAAGCCTGCTTTAAATAGATTTGAGATGGAATATGGAAATTAATAATTTTACACAAAATTTGATACAGACTTGAACACTTTAAAAATATGCTTAAAAAATACATTTATTTTTACAATAATCATAGAATAAAAGCAAATGGACTTACTCTTTTGCAGGATAATAAATTTGTTAATGTGGCTTAGTATAATATTTTCGGGTAAGTCCAAGTTCATATAAATATTTGGTTCTGCGTTGCATAGTACACCTCATTTATTTATCCAATAAATGGGGTTCGTCTCAGTCTAGAGCCTAATTTTTATTTTATATTATTTATTTTCTGCTAATGTAATAGTTTATTTTACATTTTTCTGAATAGTTAATACTCTGCCTGCATAAATATTAGATGATTTAAGTTTATTTATATTTTTTATGCTTGCAACTGTTGTATTAAACCTTTTAGCAATGCTCCATAAAGAATCGCCACTTTTTACTCTGTATTTTACATTTGCAACCTGTCGCGTTGATTTTTTTACAGCATAGCTTACATTAGTATATCCATCTTTTGTTACAATAATATACTGACCAGGGTATATTCTGCTTGGTTTAATATTAGGATTTAATTTCTGCAAGTCTTTCATACGCATATTATGGTTATGTGCTATGCCTATAAAAGTATCACCTTTCCTAACCTTATAGTATTTTGGGTCTATTTTTTCTAATACTTGAGCAAACATACTGTCTATTTTTATGCTGCTGTATTCTTTTACTGGTATAAATACTTTTCTTGCAGTTAACAGACTTTCTCTTTTTATTCCATTTACTCTTGATATATCTTCTTTTGTTACACCAAATTTTTGTGCTATTTCTGCAACACTTTCCCCACTCTTTCCTTCATATATTTTATATCTTGCTCTCTCAACTGCACCAGCTTTTGCAAGAATTTTCTTTGCTTCATTATCTCTTAGATAAGGCACTCTTATTTTATATGCTGATGGCGGTGTAATAGGAAGTTTTAATGCAGGGTTTAAATCACGCATTAATTCATAGCTTACACCAAGCTCGTCTGCAAGCCAGTATATATTTGTTGATGCTGGTGCTTCTATGGAAGAAAAAAGAAGCGGCATATCTGTAGGTGGAGTAAAGCCATATTTTAAGTAGTTTTTATAAATAATAAGCTGAGCTAAATATTTAGGCACATAATCTCTTGTTTCAAGCTTTAATGTGTTCCTGCTTGATATTTTAAAGAAATCATTTGTATCATGTTTCTGTATGGCTCTTGCCATTCTGCCAGGACCTGCATTATATGCAGCAAGTGCAAGATACCAGTCACCAAATCTTTCATAAAGTGATTTTAAATATTTTGCAGCAGCTCTTGTTGCTTTTTCAAAATCTCTTCTTTCATCTATCCAGAAATTCTGCTCCATACCATACATTTTACCAGTGCCCTGCATAAACTGCCACATACCTGTTGCTCCTGCATGGCTTACAGCATGAGTATTATAACCGCTTTCTGTAAAAGCAAGAACTACTAAATCACTTGGCAGCCCTTCCTGTAAAAATATATCTTTTACAAAATACATATATTTATTAGAGCGGTTAAGCCAGCTTTGTGTAGTTAAAGGCACTCTCTCTGTATAGTATTTAATATAGGCATTTACCCTGCCAGTCATTGCCATAGGCACATTAAATTCTTTAAATTCTTCATAATATGGAGAATTTTCTTCTATATCATCAGATGAATATGATGAATATATACTTAAATCAGGCAGTGGAAGTGTGCTGTCATCAATAGCTGTAAATATCTCATAATAATTAGAATCTTCTTTTACGATTTTACCAGCTTCCCTGATTGTATCTTTTACCTGCTGATTTGCTGCTCCTGCACAGCCTGTTATTATAAATGCCCCTGCAAGTATAATGCTTAATTTACTATTCTTCATTAAATATTAACCCTTTTATTTTGGCAGTGATTCAGTCCCTTCTTCCATTTTTGGCTTAAATTTACCTTTTTCTACCAGTTTAATCCCATCTGCATATAAAAGAACTGGAGTTCTCACTGCATATCCATTTACTATTTCATCTATATTTGTAATATATTTTCCTGTTTCTTCTTTATTAACTATTTTATTAATATATGTAATAATATCATACCCTAATGCACTTTTACCACTCATTGGGACACCATAAAAGCCTTTATAGTCATCTGATATTCTAGTATATTGTTCATTACCTGCTAAAAGTGCAGAAGTTAATATATATACTCCTTTAAAATATGAACGCTGGTCATTCGTCATATCATATTCTGGAATACAGCTTGTAATTACAAGCACATCTTGTATTGTGCTGTTTACCTGCCAGTATTTTGCAATAGGTATAATATCAAGTATATCTTTTTCATCTGCCATAATTATTATTACATAAGATTTATCTTTATAACTATGTAATATGTTCTGCAACTCAACTTGATACCTGCCAGATGTTTTTACGACAAATGCGTCTTTACCTACGCTTTGAAATGTATCAGCAATTATCCTGCCATGTGTTTCATGCAAGTCTGATGTAATAATTACTGCTTTTGATTTGTTTTTTACTATTTTTAATTCACCAGCAATCTCGCTTAACTGGAGCCAGTCTACACCAAGATTTATTTTATGACCACCTATAAATAAATCATAATTATTTAATCTTAAAAGCATATCTGTTTTGCTTTCTTCATCTGCTGCAAAATCTGATACTGGTTCAAGCTGATAATTATTATTATATTTACCCATACCATATATCATACCTGCTGCCACATCATCAAATATATCACCGCCTGCTAAATTTATTTTTGCATCAGGCTTGATATTTATTTCTTCTATCATCTTTGCCTCTGATGAAACGGTATCCATATTTTTCACAGCCCCACCAATTCCTATTGCTTTTAGATATTCTTCATAAGTCATATTATCTGTTGTAATAGGAATAGACTGTTCTTCTACTGTATCAGCAGCTATTTCTTTAAATTTTTCTTTTCCACTTATTGCAATATTAAGGCATGAATTTATCTCATCATCATTTGTTACAAGCACCCCAAGCTGGTTGCAGTATATCTGCATTACACGCATATATACTGGTGTTCTTCTCATTTCTCTAACATTATTTGCCATATTAATGGCTGCACCCTTTTCGCCCTCTCTAAGCAAGGATTCCATTTTCCATAGCTGACCAAAAATACTCATTTCTTCATCAAGGTTTTTTGAATTGTAACTTTTATCTATAAGCAGCCTGCCATAGTTTGCATCACCATAGTAAAGATAATATGAACCTAAAAGAAGTGTAGCAGAATCAGCAACAAATAAATCAGGATTAACAGTTAGCTCTCTTAGCTTGACAATATCCTGATTCTGCAGCTGCCTTGCTGCATAATATTCAGGATAAAATGTTTTACTCTGCTGACCTTTTAATGCACAGCCATTCAGTATTATTACAGCACTAACGGCTAATAATACAGTAAGTCCGTGTAATTGGTGATTCAATCCTAATTTGTTCAACATTTAAACCTCGCTTTTCTATTACAGGTAATGCTTCTTTTAATTCTTTATCCAGTCTTTCACCTTTATACATTACCCACTTAGTATTTTGCTTTGATATTTGAAATGAGTTTTTTAAAAGCTCTTTTACAGTGGATACTCCCCTTGCTGTTATAATATCAAAATTTCTATCTTTTATATTTTCTACACGCATATTTAATATTTCAATATTTTCAAGTTCTAATACTTTTGCTGATTCCTCTAAAAATCTGCATTTTTTGCCTATACTCTCTATAAGAGTAATTTTTAATTCAGGATAAAAAATGCCAAGCACAATCCCCGGAAAACCACCGCCGCTGCCAATATCTGCTAAACAGACCTGTGGTGCTTCATATTGTTGAAAATAGTATATACTATCAAAATAATGTTTCAAGTAAAATTCTTCTTTTTCCTTAATAGCAGTTAAGTTTACTTGACAATTTAAATGTAATTCATAAAACTTTTCAAGCTTTTTTTCTATTATTTCTGTTGTTTTTATTAATTTATCCATTATTTCTCTTCTCTTTATTTATTGCAATTTCTAATATTGATACAGCAGACATACTCATTCCTGGTATCCTTAATGCCTGTCCAAGTGTTTTTGGTTTGATTTTACTTAATTTTTCTCTGTATTCCCGCCTTAAACCTGCAATATTACTGTAATCAAAATTATCTGGTATTTTTTTATTTTCTAATGATTTATATTTTTTTATATCTTCTTCCTGAAGGCTTATATAGCCTGAATATTTTATTATTGTTTCTACTTGTTTTGCTGCTCTGCCTGTTAATGCTGTTAAACCCATATCATATATCATATCAATATTTGTTTCAGGTCTTTTTAAAAATTCACAGCAGGATATGCCCTTATCCAGTGATATATTATATTTTTCTAACTTTTCTCTATTTTCTTTTAATCTTATAGTTTCTTTTTTAAATCTTTCTACTTCACTATATACTCGTTCCTTTTCTGATAAAAATCTTTCATATCTTTCTTTTGATATAAGTCCTAATTTATATCCGTATTCTATAAGGCGGTATTCTGCATTATCTTCCCTTAAATGCAGTCTGTATTCTCCACGGGAAGTAAACATTCTATATGGTTCATCTACCCCTTTTGTTACTAAATCATCAGTTAATACGCCAATATAACTTTCATTTCTTCCTAGTATAAATGGCTCTTTACTGTCAAGAGATAAAACTGCATTAATTCCAGCCATAAGGCCTTGACATGCAGCTTCTTCATAACCACTTGTTCCATTAATCTGCCCTGCAAAATATAAACCTTTTATTATTTTTGTTTCATAAGTTGGATATAATATTGTAGGCTGAAATGCTTCATACTCTATTGCATAAGCAGGGCGAATTAGCTTACAATTTTCAAGACCATTAATTGTTCTGTATGCTGCAAGCTGTGCATCCACTGGCAGTGATGTAGAAAATCCATTAGGATATACTTCTATGCTGTTACTGCCTTCCCTTTCTAATATAATTTGATGTCTTGTTCTTTCTGGAAATTTTGCAATTTTATCTTCCATACTTGGACAGTATCGTGGTCCTATTCCTTTATCTGCAGAATTATAATATATACTTCTATGAATATTTTCTTTTACTATTTTATGAGTTTCTTCATTAGTATAAGTTGCATAGCACTTGATTTGCGGAAGTTTAAAATTTTTATTTTCAAAAGAAAACGGTATTTTTTCTCCTTCCATTTCATATACTTCTAATTTAGAAAAGTCTATTGTTCGTATATCTATCCTTGCAGGCGTTCCTGTTTTTAATCTTACTGCACTAAATCCTATTTCTTTTAATGATTTTGAAAGTTCAATTGACGGCTTTTCATAAGTTCTGCCTGCTGGGAAACTTGTTTCTCCAATAAACACTTTGCCATTTAAAAATGTTCCTGTGCATATTATGGCTTTTTTACATTTAAAATCTTCACCCCATATATTTCCAATGCCATATATTTCATTATTTTTTATATAAATTTTTGATGCTTCACCCTGTTTTACTTCCAGATTGCTTTGGCTCATTAATGTATCTATCATTCTTCTTACATATACTTTTTTATCAGCCTGACCTCTTGAGCTTTTTGCTGCTGCCCCTTTTTTGCTGTTAAGCATCTGAAACTGAATACATGCATCATCAATATTTTTTGCTATCTCTCCCCCTAATGCATCTATATCTTTTACAAGATTGCCTTTTGCAAGACCGCCAATTGCAGGGTTGCAGCTCATTTGTGCAATACTCTCTATGGTTGATGTTAACAGCAGAGTTTTCGCACCCATTCTGCTAGATGCAAGTGCTGCTTCACAACCTGCATGACCTCCACCTACAACTATTACATCATATATTTTTTCAAAATTCATATATACCTTATTTCTCTGATTTTATATTTTCTTTTTTATTATCAGATTTGTATTATACCATTCTTTATTAATATCTGCTATATATTTATTTTTCTTCTATTTTATTATCTGATATATCATATTTGTAATTATTTATGCAGTAAATATAGTAAAGCCCAAAAAATACTCTGAAATATTATCTATTTTCTATAAATTTTTTATTATTTTGCTTTTTCATCTTTTCATTGTTTTATGCTGCTGCTTTGCAAATTTATTCAAAAATACTTATTGATACAATAAATATTACTATATAAATATTATATCATCTATATTTTCTATCATAAACAGTATTCATTGACAGCACAAGTATAAAATATATCAAGTCATTGTTTTTGTTTGATAATAAAAAAAGCTTTTTAGATGTGACAATAGTATTATAATATTTTTCTTTGAAAAATATGCTTTTAATACCACATTTATATATTCTATTTAAGTTAATCTTAAAATAATTGCAGTTATTAATGCTGTAATCACAGCAAAGATAAAACTGTTTCTTTGGCTTCTTCCACTCCAAATT
>CAMWVK010000081.1 GCA_947177675.1 uncultured Mucispirillum sp. | reverse complement strand
GATTAAAAGAGTAATATCAGCAATAACTTATTCGCTTCAAACATTAATCCTGTTATTCTGGCTTATATTATCATCAAAAACAATCTTATATAGAATGATGAATAGTAAAAAAAATATTATAAATAATACATTATTTTGATATTTATATATATACTATACATTATATATAAAATAAATAACGATTATCATTATATGCTATTGTATTTAGGTATTGACTTTATTATCGTTATATATTATTTTATATAATTAATTTTTATAGGAGTGTTTTATGATAAAGGTTTCTTGTTTATTTAAACAAAAATTTTTGTTTATGTTATTGATTATGTTTGCCTTACTTACTGCATGTAGTTCAAGCAGTAATAATGGTGGTGACAGTGGGGGGGGATTAATGTTTCATCATATTACCCAGTTGATGTTTCTCCAACAGCACTGCATGAAAGCATAAATATTCAGTTTAACAGGATTAGTGGCATTGGTGCAGAAGGTACTGATGCATGTCTGCCTTATTACAATGTGAAAATAGGCACAGATAATAATGTTGATAAGGCTGATGATTTAGGCACAATAGAGTATAACAATAGTCTGCTTGTTAGATTTACTATTAAAAAAGAGCAAGAAGATGCAGACAGCACAGAAGATTTTCCATTTATATATTATCCAAATTTGACAGATGGTAAACGATATACTATATGGTTAAGGTCTGACTTCACTCGCTGTGGCTATGGTGTTTCTGACTGGACATATGTCTATGCTAAACCTATACCACTTCCAACTCAGCTTGAAGATGTGAAAGTTGAGCAGGGAGATAAGCATCTTAGAATTTCTTGGACTAAAAAAGATGATGAGCTTTATTCAGTGCATGTTGATGATTGTCCGTCAAAATCGGGGCAGTATAGCAAATGGACACCAGCTTTATCTTTAAATTCTGATCATTATATTGTCCAACTTGAAAATAATACTGATTCATATGATGGTTCATCATCTCATTCTATATGTATAGCTGCACACAATGCAAATGGTATTTTAGATGCAGATGGTAATAGTACATGGAAAGTATTTGGCACAAATATTTATGCAACAGACGATGAAAAAGCACTTCTTATAGGAAAAGATTCAACTCAGTCGCCTGCAAACCCAGTAATTAATGAGGTACAAGGCAAAAATAAAAGAGCAGAATTTACTTTTAATGCTGCATCTGTTGGAGATGCTGCTGTATCAGAATATCAGGCAGGATATTCTATTGATAATACAAATTATACATGGATAGATGACCCTATTCCTTTTACTCAAGATACTGTATCATCTGTTATATCAAATCTTGATAATGACAAAACATATTACATTAAACTGAGAGCAACAAACTCATCCATGAGTAGTGATGCTCTCTATATAGAAAGCGATTCTGTAGAAGTAACACCAGTATATACTCCAGTTGATTTAAGCGACTTAAATCAGTATTTAGGCACTGCAGCAGGTAATTTTATTTATGCAGAAGATGTGCCGCACAGCGATTTCTGGCGTATTAGTGAATCCTATAATGCAGGTGGCAGACCAAATACAGACAGGCTTACAAGAGGTAAAGAAACTGCACTTGGAAATCTTTTTGCTGATGCTGTAAAATGGTATGGCACAGAAATGGCTGGTATAGAAACAGATTTTGCATGGCTTATTGGTGATATGATGAGTCAGGGAATACAAGCAAATCAGACTATTACACCAGCATTTTTACAGATGGTTATTACTTCAGATTATTTAGATGATACATTAGTAACTGTAACATTAAGTGGGTCTGATTTAATTAAGAATGATGATTATAACCTTAATTTAGATTTATATCCAACAGTTGGAGATGAATCTAACCCATATACAAAAACACTTTTTGGTCAAGCTGCAGCAGTTTATAGAAATAACCATTATGGCGGTTCTGGCGGCACAACATATAATGGTAAATACTGGGGGATTCCATCAAGTGAAGTTAAGTATATAATAGAATATCTGACATACGATATTAATCAATTTAATGAAAGATTTAATACAAACTGTGCAACTGTTGACAAGTCAACAGGAATAGACAGTGGTACAGATGCATTATATGATGCATTATATGATGCAGTAAATGACCCTAAAAACTGCTATCTTTTATCTTATGAAGAGGCTAATCCACAATCAGGAAATCCTACAGAAGCATCTGTTATGGGCTATAAAAGAGGCAAAATACAAAAAGACAGTTTATTAATCAATGATAAGCAGATAGTGTCTAACCAACAGTATAAGATTCTTACAACAACTAAAACTGCAAAAGAAATGTATGTTGCATTTTTAGGAAAAAATGTAACGCCTGTATTAGACGAAAATAATCAGCCAGTTACAATGCTTAAAGCTGTTGCAGAGTATATTGCATATAAAAACAGCATTGCTCCATATTTAGACGGCAGAGTAAAATTATCAGGCGGGGTGCCGGGAAATACTGCAAATGATTATAAAGAGAATTAAGTAGTAAAAATATTCATACTGGGAAAAGGGATAGTCCCTTTTCCCTTTTTGGAGTATATATGCCAAAATACTTTATTTTTTGTTTTATTATTTTTGCTTTTGGTGTCAGCTATGCAGAATATACTGAACATGTGGAAACTGACACTGTCATTGTAACAGATACTAAAACAAAAGAGAAAGGGCAGACTATAACACAGGAAGATATGCAAAATATGAATGTTTATTCATTATCAGATGCATTAACACTAAGTCCCAGTGTTATGATAGATGAAGGTGGAGCAAGGGGTGATACTACATTTAAGATAAGAGGCTTTTCAAGCTCTACAATACCAGTAATAATAGATGGTATATCTACATTAAACCCATATAATGGTCTTGGTGACAGTTCTTCAATGCTTTTAGGGGATACTGCATCTGTAACAATACAAAAAGGTTATTCTTCTATGCTGCAAGGCTCAAATGGTATGGGTGGAGCAGTGCTTTTAACTCTTGCAAAACCAGCGGAAAAGTTTGAAGTATTTTTGAAAACAACAATAGAAAATGATGATAATTTTGATTTTGCATCAGTTTATAATATTTTCAGTCTTGGCTTTAAAACTTCTAAATTTTATTTTAAGAATACATTACAGTATAGAGAGATAGACCATTATCTGCTGCCAAAAAGTTATAAATCTATGCAGGGAAGTTTACAAAAAGACAGAAACAGGCTTTTTTCTGATAGAAATGATATAAAAAATACGGTAATAGCAGGCACCACACCAATTGACGGACTTGATATATGGTTTGCATATATTTACAGTGATATAGATAAAGGAATGGTAAGCCCAGAAGTCAGTTCAGTATATTCATTATGGGGCTGGGATTATGATTATCATCAAAGTATATCACTGCATGGAAAATATGAGAAAAAAAATTACGAGCTTAACTTTTTGGCTTTTTATGATACCTATGATAATTCAATGAGTATGTATTCAAGCCTTATACATGTTAATTATGATGCTCCATACCGCACAAGTATGTATGATGAATATGCTGCAGGTTTTAGTATCAATGGCAGTTATAAAATAACAGATAATCATATTATTAAATCCGCCATAACATACAGGCAGGATAACCATATAGGATACAGTGAAGATAGTATCAGTGTAGAAGAAGATATAAATATAACAGAAAATAAGTTGTCTTTTGGGGTAGAATATGATTACAAGCCATTAAAAAGGCTTACTATTTCTGGAACATTAGGATTTGACAGCTTAATACCATCTTATTTTTTCAGCAAAGAAAACAGCTTTAATAATAAGCTTGGGCTGTCATCATATAATGTTGATGTTATAAACAGATTTTTATTTGCAGGTCAGTTTGGTATTTTTTATGAGTTTATTGATGATAATAATTTATACTTAACTTATGCTAGAAGAAACCAGTTTCCAACAATGAGCGACAGGTATTCCACACAGCTTGGAGAAAACCTGCCAAACCCTAATTTAAAACCAGAAGTTGCAGACCATGTAGAGCTGGGGTATAAAGGTTCATTATTTAATATGCTTTATATAGAGTCTGCTTTATATTACAGCAGTGTATCAGATAAAATAGTGGTTATGCAGGTCCCAAACCCTGTTGTTCCAACAACTCAAGTAGACTGTCTAATGAATTTAGATAAAGTATCATTATATGGCTTTGAATTTTTATCAAATATTTACATTTTGGATTATGCAGAAATAGGGCTTAATTTATCAGTTAATGCCTATAATATAGATAAAAGTCAGTCAAAAGCTGCAGTGATGACATACTATCCACTTTTTACAGGTAAAGCCTATGTAAAAATTACACCATGCCAGTATATTGCAATAACACCAGTTGTAGAATATATTACTTCACGATATGCAGATATTTATGGTATTAATGAATTAGATGATTATTTTTTAGCCCATTTAAATATTAATTTTTTTATAAATGAGCATTTTCAGATAGATTTTGCAGTAAAAAATCTTACAGATACTTTATATGAGACAAGGCAGTTCTATCCATTAAAAGGCAGGAGTTACACATTGTCTTTAACTGCTAAAATTTAAAGTAGATTTTACTAGTTTAGCCTAACTTTTTTGATAAGTTTATTCTAGATACTTCACCTAAAAGGTTTAGTATGATATAAGCTGATGTATTTATATTATAAAATCATTTCACACAATTATCACAAAAAGTTAATTTTTTAATATATTGACCATTTTAATATATTTATTTTTTATAACAGACTGCAGAATTGCACCTTCCAAAAATAAATCTTTTGCTTTTTCCTCTTCCAGCACAATAGAGCCAGAAAGGCATTTTATACCATAGTTAATCATAATATCAGTAAGTGGAGTAGTAGGGCCTACAAGGTAAGTTTTAGCATTTTTTGAAAGTTCTAAAAGTCTTGGCAGAGTTTTATTTATTAAGGTGACTGCTGTTGTAAAAAGGTAATCCTGTTCAGATAAAACAAATTCACATGCAGGGTCTGGTAAATCATACCTTGCTAAATCAGGCTTACGCTCTAAAATAGTTAATTGGCATATTTCTCTCATTTTTTCAATATTTGGAAAATGTCCTACAATAGTTACTTTTTTACCATACACTTTATCTTTTATTAAGTCAAAAATACTCAAATTAGATGTATTTTCATTAATATTATTAAGTGCTGTGTTATTTTGACCATTATAGTATGAATTGACAGCTGCCATACCAATAGAAGCTTCATGAAAATCCCATGATTTTGCATAAACTGCTAAATCTTTTAACTTCATACCTTTCATATTGCCAGTAAGTTTTGTAACTATTGGGCTTTCAGACATACGCATAGCAAGTCCAAGCCCCATTTGGCTTTTTACGCCAACCCAGTGTGGGCTTACAAAGCAGTATTCCACAGTGTATCTATCTTCAATATTTTCTATTAATTCATCATATAATTTCCATTTATCCATTTTGCACCTTAACTTATTACTTTATAATATGCACCATTAGAACAGGCTCTGCATTTTATTTCGCCATGTATTTCTACCTGTCTGCCGTCTAAAATCCTTTCGCCACATTGGCAGCATACTGCATGGTCTCGTGGTTTGCCTGGTAAATCATTTTCATCAACAATAATTTCCACATTTTCCCATTTGAAAAGTTCTTCATCAGTATATTTTGCCCAGAATTCTTTTAAATTTGCACCTTCTGGTGGTCTGTCGTTATTAATAGGTTTAATTCTTACAGCTTTTTTTGTAGGAATGTAGTAAAACGACATAGCCATTTTGCCATAATCTTTATATTTCATTCTTCTTCTGCCCATAGTTGCCCCTGTTACTACATAGGCTGCATCTGTTGCACATCTGTCAGATTCTACAAATACAAGTAAATCACGCATTTTTTTAGGGTCTCTGTCAGAAAGCCCCATAACTTTTAAACCAAGCCTTGCCATTCTAACACCCAGTATCTGACCGCTGCATAAATGACCATGATAAGCAGCAGCTTTTTCTAAATCTTCTTCATACGATACCATTTTCACACCTTTTTTAATATATAATTAACTATATGATATACACTTATATTTTAGTAAAATCAAGTATATTTATTATATAAAAAAATATACATTGACAATTATAGTAACACGATATATATATAATGTAATACGGTAGCACGAAATGTGTGATAGGTAACACTATATTTGTTGGAGATTTTGTGAAGTTAATATATAAAAAATTCTTTTTATATTTTATTTTATTAAATGTTTTTTTAGCAGGCTGCAGCAGTGAGGACAATGCTCCATCTGGTATTGTTATTAATGGTCCTAAAACTATTGAAATAACAGCAAAACATGAAGAATTTACAGTTCAATTTTCAAAAATATCTGGTATTGGTGCAGCAGACAATCCAATTCTGCCATATTTTGAATTTTTTATTAATAAAGTTGATAATATTGATACTGCTGAAAATATAGGAAAAGTGCAGCAGTTAAATGATGGTTCTGGTCTTATGCGTTTATTTATTAAGCCAGCTAAAATAGAAGCAGATGGTGATAATATTGTTTTGGAATATCCTATAAAAGATGAAATAGAATATTTTGTATATATAAGAGCCTGTTATGAAAGTTATGGCTGCAGCGGCTATACAATGACAAAAGCAGCCCCAGTGCCTTATCCATCAAAACTTACAGAAGATGATGTAGAAGTATATGCAGGCGATAAAACTATATTAATTAAAATAAAAAACAAAAGTAAATATGATGAGTTTGGCATTTTAGCAGATGATGATTGTTTAAATCCAAAATTACAAAGGTTTGACCCAAAATATAATACATCTTTGGATAATTTTGTAATAACAAATCTTGCAAATAATAAACCTTATCCAATATGTATAAGAGCACAAAATAATAATACAGATACATCAAATCCAGATACTATTAGCTGGTTACAGCTTGGGAAA
>CAMWVK010000080.1 GCA_947177675.1 uncultured Mucispirillum sp. | reverse complement strand
TACAGCACTTCTGTCTATTGGTGCAAGCATTAATGCTTCAAAATTACCGCCCTGTATTTCGCTCATCATAGTTTTACTAAGCCCTAAAATACCTGAAAATGTAACAGCCATCCAAAAAATACCGCCTGCTATTTCCTGCTCTGTTTTACTGCCCGGCTCACTTATAAAACTAAAAACAAGTGTAATAAGCACACCAAAAACTAATGTTGCATTAACTGTTTCCTTAGTTCTTAATTCCATTAATATATCTTTTTTTAAAATGGCAAAAACTGCTTTAAAGTAGTTCATCTTTTAAATCCTTTCCGCCTGCCACATCTAAATACATCTGCTCAAATGATGCAGTATCTATCTCTGCCGCTGGCTTATTAAATACTATTCTGCCACCTTTCATAATAATTATCTGGCTTGCTAAATCAAGCCCTGTATGAATATCATGAGTAACCATTAAAATAGTTTTATTATGACTTAACTGCTCTTTTAAAAGGTTTGAAAGATTACTGCCTGCAAGGCTGTCAAGCCCAGTATATGGTTCATCTAAAAATATGATTTCTGGTGAATGGATTAATGCCCTTGCAATAGATATTCTTTGCAGCATACCACGGGAATATGTGCGTATTGCATCGTTTCTTCTGGAATATAAATCAAGCTGTTTTAAAAGGCTTTCTGCTTTCTGCCTGACATTTGATACATTATAAAGTGAACCATAAAACTCTAAATTTTCCATAGCAGAAAGGCTTTCATATACAAAAGGCTGGTGAGAAATAACACCAAAATTTGCCCTGTAAATATCTGCCAGTTTTTTACTTTCCACACCATTATATAAAAGTGTGCCATAAGTTAACCTTGTCTGCATAGAAAGGATTTTAAGAAGTGTAGATTTTCCTGCTCCATTTGAGCCAAAAATTGTAATAGACTGCCCTTTATATATATCTAAATCTATCTTCTTTAAAGCCGTAACAGTGCCATATACTTTGCCTGCCTTTTTTAAAGAAATAAGACTTTTTCCACATTCTTCTGCCATACAAAAAAGTTTACCTTTTTCCTTTTAAATTTTATAAATATGCAGTTTTAAAAAGAATATTTTCTGCTGCCCTTAAAAAGCATAAAATAATATCATAAACACATTAATTTTGCAATTACTTAAAAACAATAATATACATAAATAAGGCTCGGTGGGGAAACCGAGCCTTATAACAGCTAATATCTTTTTGAGGAGTTTATATATCTGCGTTCATTTCCGCCATTGCTTTATTATGTTCTTTCACATCCATACCGTCATAGCGAGATGGACATTTTGCTAAAAGTGAGTTTGCCACAAACTTTTTATTTGCTTCATCATAAGTGCCTTCTACAATTACTTCTACTTCTTCTTGAAAAGCATCCGGCACTATGCCTTTATATTCTACCCTAATGAAACTGTCATCATTTTTATCTTTCATATTAAAAGCTAAATCAAGCTGGGCTTTCATAACTGTGCCGCTCATAACTGTGCCGCTTACTTTTATGCCCTTGCCTTGAAATTTAACAGGGTTATTAACTATATCAGAAACTTCTGCATCATGCAGAGAATGGTTTGTAAAGCCACTTACTAATAAATAGGCTAATGCTCCAATGACTACTACACCTGCTGCAATAAGTTTTTTTCTACTATTCATAAATACCCCTTAATTTCCTATGATATTAATCTATATCAAAAAAATTTATTATTAAATTCAAAAAAAATCTAACTACACAATATCTACAACTTTTCATTGTATTATAATGAAAATCTATATATTGCCTACACAATTCATTATTATATGGAGGATATATTGTTTACACCAGAAATACCATCAATATTTGCATCTTTTATTGCAGGACTTTTAACATTTTTATCTCCCTGCATTTTCCCGCTGCTTCCGGGATATATATCATTTATATCAGGAGAAAGTTTAGAAAACTTAAAGACAGATACTGTATCTAATGGTAAATTTTCGCCAAGATTTAAAGCATTTTTAGGTGCAATTTTCTTTGGTCTTGGATTTACTATTGTTTTTGTAGCACTAGGTGCTACTGCCACATCTTTTGGAAAGGTATTAAACAGTTATCAAATACTGCTTTCTCAAATAGCAGGGATTATTGTAATTATTTTTGGTCTGCACATGATTGGTGTGTTTAAAATTAAGTTTTTAATGAAAACATCTAAAATAAATTATGAGAAAAAAACATTCCCATTTTTTATAAATGCTTTCCTTTTAGGTATGGCATTTGTTTTAGGCTGGACTCCATGTGTAGGTCCTATTTTGGCAGGCATACTTGCTGTTGCTTCTCAGGAATCATCAGTGATTCAAGGTATGGTGCTTTTATTTGTGTATTCCCTAGGGCTTTGGATTCCTTTTCTTGTGGCAGCATTAGCAGTAAATGAAGTAATCAATGCAATCCGCAAGGCTGGTAAATATCTTATATGGGTAGAAAGAATTGCAGGTGCACTGCTTATTTTAATAGGTATGCTGCTTTTAACAAATAAAATGTCTGCCCTTGCTGCATGGTTTACAAAAGTGTTTTCATTTCTGCCAGTTGTTGGATAAGTAAAAATTATTATACTTTATGCGGAGCTTATGCTCTGCTTTTTTTTCAAGCATATTTCTTTCACCAATAATTAAAGCACTTTCAATTTCATATTTTATTTATACCACTACATTATCCATTCCCTAAAATATCAAACACCATAAATCTCACAAATCTTGTTTTTCTTATTTCATTTCTTATTTACTAATTTATTAAACATTCACCACCAATATTGACTTTTTTCAAGTATTGTAATACAATGTATTACATAATAAGGGGTGTTCCATGAGTTTTTCAATAAGACTTACAGAAGAAGAAAGAAAACTTGCAGACAGCTATGCAAAGCTACATTCTATATCACTTGCAGAAGCTTTCAAAAAAGCATTGTTTGAAAAAATTGAAGATGAATACGATATTATTATAGCGGAAGAAGCATATAAAGATTATGAAAAATCTGGCTGTAAAAGCCGTCCTGTATCTACTTTTTGGAAAGAGCTGGGTATATGAATTATTCAATAGAAGTTTCAGAGAGATTTGAAAAAGAATTTAAAAAACTTGATAAATATACTCAAAAAATGATTAAAGCATGGATTGAGAAAAATTTATCAAATACGGAAAATCCTAGAGTATTTGGCAAAGGTTTATCTGCTGATAAGGCAGGTCTTTGGCGATATCGCATAGGTGATTACCGTCTAATATGTGAAATTATTGATAAAAAACTTGTTATTCTAGCACTCACCATAGGGCACAGAAAAGAAATTTATAAAAACATATAAATTCTAATATTTTTTATCATTAAAGTATAATATTTCCCTATTGACTTTTTTACATTTAATGTTAGACTGTATTAATAGTTGATATTGATTATCACAATATATAAGAATATGGGTAAAGAAAATGAAATTAAGTGATGCTGTTGCAAATAATACATATATAATATCATCTTTAAGTTGTGATAATCATGATGATACACTTCGTATATCTGCTCTTGGGTTTATTCCGGGCAGTAAAATAAAACTGCTGCAAAGCACACCTTATAAAATATGTATGATAGGCTCAGGCAGAGTGGCAATTAGTAACAATATGGCTGATATGATTAATGTTGAAAAATAATTCTAATAGCTGTCAGAAAGTTATCTCTGCAAAAGTTGATTGCTGCAATGATAAAGATAATATCACACTTCTAATTGATGCAGGTTGTGAAAACTGCAATTCTTCATGTATAATGTCTACTGCTTCTAAAAAAGTAACAATCCATACTGATAAAAAATATAATACTGGCGAAACTGTTTATTTAATTATAGATGAAAAATATATGCTTAAGCTTTCAATGCTGCTTTATGGTCTGCCCCTTGTAATTATGTTTGCTGTATCTTTAATTATTGATAGATTTTTTCATCAAGATACTTTAACTGCCGTTTCTGCTGCATCATCACTGATAATATCATGGCTTATTTTAAAATATATATCAAAAAATATTGATAAAAATCCTGTTAGAATTCTTGAATAATTTAATTATAAAAAATATTCTATAAAAATAAGTTTATCCAAAAATATTTAATAAGCCACATAATAAGCCTATACGGCTTACTCCAAATTTTTTAGATAATACACATTGTGCAGTGATGTTTACAATGATATAATTGTTATAATTATGTTATACTGATCCTTTGGCGAAGTATCTAAAACATAAAAAATAAACCTTATGATATGCTGATAATTTATTTTGGCTGCATTATAAATTTTATAATTGTCTTAAAAGCGGTAAAATATTACCGCTTTTTGTATATTTTAAACTAATTATTGTTATTATTATTCCGCCAGTCCCTTTCAAAATACTGGTTAATAAGTTCATCAAGCATAGCAATCATTTCATCAACAGTATTTTGCAGCTCCTGCAAATGTTCATTTGCTTTAATTCTGTTTTCCTCTTGTATTTCGCTCATAACCAAATTACCCAGTTCATGAACTTTTATATGCAGAGGTTCTATGTCTTTATACAGCTGGTCATTTTTAAAGATTTCCTGACCTAAACTGTAATAGAACTGTCCAAAAGCACATGTTTTATGAGTAGCCAGTGTTGTTGACTTATTGTTGGTATAATGAGTATATACATTATGCATAAATTTAATATGGGCACTTTTTGCTCTAAGAAAATGAACTGCACGATTAGAGTATTTAATAGTTGAAAATTTAGTGGACAGCTCACTTATGGTTTCTATCATTCTATTATAGTTTCCAACAAGTTCCTGCATTAATTTATCAGTTGATTCTGAAACATCTATAATATTTTGAGCATCATTAGCTATCTTCTCATTTACACCAGAATGCAGTGCCATAGTTTTTGTAATTTCATCGCTTGTAATGCTTACTTTTTCAGAGAAGTTAAGAATCTCATTAAAATTTTGATACACAATATCTGTCTGTTCTTTCTGCATCATAATTTGCTGGAAGATATTGCTTGTCTGTGTGGAAACTTCTCCAATATGGCTTTGAATATCTGCTATCATATCTTTAATTTCGTTAGTGGATTTAGTTGTTTTATCAGCAAGTTTTCTAACTTCATCTGCAACTACTGCAAACCCGCGGCCTGCTTCTCCAGCTCTTGCTGCTTCAATAGCGGCATTTAATGAGAGCAGTGCAGTTTGTTCAGAAATATCATCAATAACAGAAACAATAACACCGATTTTTTCTGCACCTGCATTTAAATCTGATATTTTTTCTTCCAAACTTGAAGCTGCATTTGAGATTTCTTCCATTAACAATTTTGCATGCTCCATAGCATTTGAGCCGTTTTTTGTTAAGTCTAAAGATTGATTTATATCTGAATTAATTTCTGAAGAAGTCTGTGTTATTTTGCTGATATAGCCTACAAGTTCACTAATGGATGTATATATATTTTGTGCACTTCGTGCGTTTTTTGTAATACTTTCATCAACTGTTGCGATAGATGATGATACTCTTAACGACCTGCCTTCTGCACTTACTGCATATTTGTAAAACTCAAGTATTGCTTTATCTGTATTTATCATCATATGATTAAGCGATTTAGCAATGTTTCTGCAATGCTCACATTTTACACCTGTATCTAAACGCTTCCTTAAATCAACTATCTCATCATACTCTGTAGCCATAACTTTGGCGATATTTAAAATATTATTTAAAATATTCCTTACAGCAAAGAAAATGGCAGGGAAAAATAAACCATATAATACAAGAGAAAGCCAAGCAGGCAGAATATTTAATTCTGATAAAATAATTACAACTAAAAGATAAAAAAGTATAAAGAAAAATGCCCATTTGAAACTTATTTTATTCATGTTATTTTACCTCATATATATTAAATATTTTTTAGTTTTCTCGCACTTATTAAAAATGCACTGTGGTTATATATCCACATTTCAGGTCTGACAGACATACCATCTACTTTCCATGGACGGCGAGTAAATTCTGCAGTTTCAATGTCTGAAAAATATCCATATTCTTTTAATGTATCTACAAAAGTTTTTACCTGCAGGATAGTTGGCAGATAAGCCACTATAAGACCGCCGTTTCTTAAACCAGTTTTCAGATGAGGCACAACATGCCACGGCTCTGGTAAATCAAGCAGCACTCTGTCATAAGTGCCATCTATACCATCATATATACTTCTAACTTCTATTGTATGGTTTGCAGGAGTTTCCCCCATAAACTGTTTAATAAATTTAGCAGACTGCTCTGCAAAATCTGCCCTTATTTCATAACTTGTAAGGCTGCCTGTGCCTGCAAGAGCTCTTAATACTGCAAGAGATAATGCTCCCTGCCCTATACCTGATTCTAAAATCTTTTGGTTAGGTGCTATATCACACCACATAAGCATAGCCGCAGCATCTTTTGGATAGATAATCTGAGCCTGCCTTTTTATATTCATTACAAAATCCATATATGTAGGCTTATAAACAAGATAAGGATGACCTAATGTGCTTTTAATAATATCACCTTCATCAAGAGCTGCAATATCATTATGCTCAATATAGCCATATTGAGTAGAAAACCTTGCTCCCTCTTTTAAAGTAATCATATACTGCTTATCTTTTTTATCAGAAAGCACAATAAGAGAATTAAATTCAAACATATATTTCAAAACTCCAAAAAATATGATTAGCTATATATAAATTATTATACAATTATAAATCATATTGCAATAGTTTATTTAATTAAGTATTAAATAAAGTTTATTATAATATTCATATTTGTCTAATACCTGTAATATATTAGAATTACAGCTTATGTTTTATTATAGATAGAACAAATAATATTACACTAAAAAAATTATAAAATTTATAAAAAAATTCATTTTTTTTCATTGAATATTTAAAAATGAAATAACTAAATGTATGTTTAACTGATGAT
>CAMWVK010000079.1 GCA_947177675.1 uncultured Mucispirillum sp. | reverse complement strand
TCCATATATTTTGGCATATTCATTGATGAACCTTTTTCTATAAAATCAAAATCAAGAATTAAATTTAAAGCTGCAACAACTATTATAACAGCATTAATGCCAATACTTAATTGAGAATTACCATAAAACCAGTCTGGACGAATACCAAAAAATGATAATACAAATAAAATAAGATAAGATACTGCTATTGCAGCAGTTGCTGTTATTATTACAGATTTAAATGTTTCTGTTGCTCTGATTACACCTATTCTATAAAGAATAAGCATTGTAAAAAATGCAATCATTGTATAAGTAACTGCTTCAAATACTATGCCATTATACTGATGATTCATAAGTAAAGAAATCACTGTAACAACTACACTTTCTAATACTGCATATATTACAGATAAAGCTGGTGCAGTTGCTGGCTTAAAAGATATAATAAGTCCAACAACAAAAGCTCCTATGGCAGATGCCATAATCACTGCATTTAAAGAGCCATAAAAATTAGGTAAATAAGCAATTACCACAAAGCTTGTTAAAATAAATACAAGCCCTAAAATAAATGTTTTCATTATAGAGCCATTTACAGTCATACTGTCTGCATTAGAGCTGTGTCCAGCCCTGTCAAATGCTCCATCACTAAATACTGGGTTACTCATTAATAAACTCCTTTTTCTTTATATTTCCAAAAAATTTGAAACAGCAGATTTTTGAAAGTCTGCATCATCAAGTAAATCTATTCTTTTAAAATTATTAAAGTGCAGCTGTAAAAATGTAGGAACATCTTTTTCCTTAAATAATTTAATTGCCTGCACAGTGGCTTCCCCTGGGCGGTATATTACTTTATTTGCAAACTCTTTTGGTATAAATTCTAAATCAATCATTAAATTTATTAAATCATCATGAGTTTGAGTAGTATAAAAAATAAGCCCGTCTACTACTCCTATACAGTCTCTTGTGTAATCTATTACTGAGCGAATATATGACCTGATTTGGTAAAGCTCATTAAGCTCACTTTGAGTAATAATAATTTCAGCAAACCTGTCTCTATATATATAATATCCTTCTGGTTTTTCCTGTCCATAAACTCGGACAGATATACCAAGCGGCACATTTTGTTTTGCAAGCTCATTTCTAGGACGAAGCTGAAATTTATTATTAATAATACCATTTTTAAGCATTAACTTTACAAACTGCAAAAGTGCTGTTAATGTAATGCCGTCAATATCTTTTTCTTTACTTTCGGTAGAAGCTGGCTCTAATTTATCATTAAAAGAAGTAATTGGGTTTAATCCCCGTGGTTTTACTGCCACAAGATTATTATTACTTAAAAATGGAAAGTGCATATCAGTAAAAAGTTTTGGTGTTGCATAATGACAGCGGTTAAGCATATCAAGAGAAAATATTAACTGGTTAGCCTTATCTGCATTTAAAAGCCTGAAAAAGTGTGTAATATCATAGCTTTTGCTGCCGCGAGGCATAATCATTTCATACTGCTGAGTGCCTATTTCAAAATTAAGATACCTAAACATATCCATTTTTGTTTCAGCCCCATAGCTGTCATTTCCTTCAATTAGCACCATAACCCTTTCTATATCCCTTATTTTAAGCTCAGAATATAAAAAATCTGGCAGCATATCATTATCTATAATATCCCTTAATGGTTCATTATATGGATGAGTGCCTTCAGATACTATATTATCAATTGCAGCAGAATAGCAGTAATATCTAATACCACTTCTTTGCTGAATAAGCAGTATCCCATCAGTTGGACCTTCTTCTTTTCTTATATCAAAAGAGCTTTTATGACTTTGCTCTGGTGTAAAATCATTAATAGATACAGTTTCATCTATTTCTTCTTGAAAAGCTGGATATTCTTCTGCTGTATTCTGTATATTTTTTTCTGCATCATCTTTTTTTATTTCTGGTTTATTTGCAGCATTAAAGAATTTAGCAGATGATGATATTTCACTTATATCTATTTCAATACTTTGTTTTATTACCTGCTGACATGCAAGGCGGTAACCTGCATCAATATTAACTTTTGCAAGTATAAGTGTTTCTTTATAGACAGGTTTTGGCGGGTTTGGACTGATATATCGCATTTTACATTTGCCGCACTGACCTGCACCATTGCATAATGTAGGGTTTATAAGGTTTTCATCAATCAGAAGTTTATACAGATTTGTGCCTGATTTTGCTTCTAAAGTAACATTCCTGCATGGTATGCTTACAGTATAACTTTTTTTAGAAAAAAACATCTTACCCTCGTAGTTGAATATATGATTATTAATTTAAATATTTAAAATAATATTAGGTTTGATTATATACTATATAATATGTGTATGCAATAATTAATTATTCTAGTGATACCCCAGTTTTTTTAGAAAATGATAGTTATAATTATTTGATATTATTTATAAAAAAGCTATTTTGCAGAAACATATACTAAAAAATGCAAGTTGTTTAAATTCATTACAAAAAATAAGGGTAATACAGTTCATTATTTTAACTTGCAGTAGCTGCGAAGCAGCTTCATATCGTATATAAAATCATCAAGATTATCTTTTGATGCTTTTTCTGTTTCTACAGAAATAACTGCATTTTCTGGAATAAGTGAAAAAATCATATTAAAATCAAAAGTGCCTTTGCCTATATTATAATGCTTATCTATTGTGCCTTTTACTTCACCATCACTAATATGAAACATATATGGATTTAGACTTATAAACTCTTTTAAAAAAGATACGAAATCAATATTTAAACTGTTTGCTGCACATATTCCATGACCAATATCCAAACATAAGCCTGACCCGCTTTCCTGCATAATATACTTTATCTGCTCAGGATTATAGCCAGCACAAATATCATTTAATGAAAGAGTGTCTGTTTCTACTGCTACACGATAGGGCTTATTTTCTATTAATATTCTTTCATCGCTAATCATTTTAATCTGGCGGGCAGTCTCTCTATAATCCCCTTTTATACCCGAATGAAATATGACTTTATCAGCATTAAGATAATCTGCATATTTTAATGCTTCACAGGCAAGCTTCATATTATCATTTAACTTTTCTTTAAAAGAAAAGTTAATGCCATGCATAAAATGGGGAGCATGGATAATATAAGGAATATTTAGTGATTTCCATGCAGGTGCATACTCATCAAGAGATGCTGGAACAGCATAAAGCTCTATATAGTCATAAATATTTTCATCATATAGTTTTTTTGCAGTATCCATATAATTTTTATTTACAGACCAGAGTTTTAAGCCAAATTTATACATAACTATTCCACAGTAACACTTTTTGCTAAATTTCTTGGCTGGTCTATTTCTTTGTTATTAAGCTTTGCTATGTGGTATGCAAAAAGCTGCAATGCTATCACTGATAAAAATGGGAATAAATATTCTTCTATATTAGGAAGCACAATCACATCTTCCACCCTGTTTTCAAGCAGTTTAAAGCCTTTTTCATCAGTTACTGCCAGTGCTTTTGCTCCACGAGCCATTACTTCTTCGCAGGCATTTACCATTTTATCATATAAGCAGTCAGCTGGCATAATACTGATAACTGGCATTTCTGTATTAATTAATGCAATAGGTCCGTGTTTAATTTCTCCCGCTGGGAAACCTTCTGCCTGCAGATATGTAATTTCTTTCAACTTTAATGCACCTTCTAATGCAATAGGATAGTTTACATTTCTGCCTAAAAACACAAATGTTTTCTGCTGATAATATTTTTCTGCCAGTTTTAATATATGGGCATCTGCTGCAACTGCTGCCTCTACTGCCACTGGCAGTTTTGCAAGTTCATTAAGAAGTTTATTTTTTTTCTGCTCATTAATACTGCCTGCTGCATCTGCTATTAATACAGATAAAGAAAATAATGCTGCAAGCTGTGCAGTAAATGCTTTAGTTGATGCTACACTTATTTCTGAACCGCATTTTGTGTAAAAAGTATGGTCACTCATTCTTGCAAGAGTTGAGCCAAACACATTACATATTGAAACTGTTTTAAAGCCTGCAGCTTGTGCTTTTTCTAAAGCTGATACTGTATCAGCAGTTTCTCCGCTCTGGCTTACAAATATTGCTAATGTTTCATCTGGCATTGCTGCTTTTCTATATTTATATTCTGAAGCATATTCTGCCTGACACGGAATATTACAGAATTCTTCTATCCAGTATTTTGCTACCATTGTAGCATGGTATGCTGTGCCGCAGCCTATCATTAAAATATTTCTTATATTTTTAAGCTCATCTTTTGTAATACCAAAAGCAGTATTTATATCATGCAGCACTGCTTCTATTGTGCTTCTGACAGTTACTGGCTGTTCATTAATTTCTTTAAGCATATAATGCTCATAGCCGTTTTTACCAGTTTTTTCTGTTTCCTGCTCTAATTCTATTATATTGTAATATTTTTCATGCAGGTTATTATCATATATTTTTATTTCATTTTCTTTTAATACTGCTATATCATAATCATCTATATATACAGCATTTCTTGTCCACTGATTAAATGCTGATACATCTGAGCCTAAAAAATTTTCATTATATCCTGCTCCGCATACAAGTGGACTTTTTACTCGGCTGCCTATTATCATACCCGGTGCTTTTTTCCATAAAATACCTATTGCATAGCTGCCTTCTAACTTTTTAGATACTTCTGCTGCTGCCTGCAAAAATCTTTCTTCATAATCACTATCAACTGTTTTTAATTCTTCTTCTAACATATGAGCAATAACTTCTGTATCTGTTTCTGATTTAAATGTATGTCCCTGCTTTATTAATTCACCTTTTAATGACTGATAATTTTCTATAATGCCGTTATGCACTACTGCAATATCACCTGTGCAGTCTGTATGGGGATGGGAATTAAGTGTAGTAGGCTTGCCATGTGTTGCCCACCTTGTATGAGCAATACCTGTTGTGCCCTGCAAAGTGCTCTTTGATGCTTCACTTTCTAACACTGCCACCTTGCCTACTGATTTAACTATTTTTATACCATTTTTTTCTTCAACTGCCAATCCTGCTGAATCATATCCCCTGTATTCTAATGCTTTTAAGCCTGATATTAATACGGCTGAACTTTCTTTTTTACCTGTATAGCCAACTATTCCGCACATAATCTATAATCTCCATATATATTACTTGTGATTTTCAACACATGCTGCCACAAAGCCTGCAAAAACAGGGTGTGGTTTATCAACATTTGATGCAAACTCTGGATGAAACTGGCATCCTATAAAAAATGGATGGCTTTCTATTTCAACTATCTCTGGCAGCTTATCATAAAAAGCTGATATTTTAAGACCAGCTTTTTCAAGCCTTTCTATATATTCTGGATTAAATTCATATCTGTGTCTGTGTCTTTCTACTATATCTTCTTTGCCATAATATTTATAAGCATGAGTATCTTTTTTAACTTTTGCACTGTATTCACCAACACGCTGAGTGCCGCCAATATTTGCAATTGTTCTCTGTTCATTAAGCATTGCGATAACCTGCTCTTTAGCATTGTTATCAAATTCACCTGATGTAGCATCTTTTATACCTGCTAAATTTCTTGCAGCTTCTATTACAGCACACTGCATACCTAAACATATTCCAAAAAATGGTATATTATTTTCTCTTGCATAAGTAACAGCAGAAATTTTACCTTCTACACCTCTATATCCATAGCCACCAGGGATAAGGATACCATCAAAACCTTTTATTTTATCAATTAAATCAGTATCTTCTGCTTCAAAATATACATCTTCTACTTTTACTCCCTGATGAAGCCCTGCAAGGTATAATGACTCTGCAATAGATTTATAAGCATCTTTCATACCTGTATATTTGCCTATAACAGCTATGCGTGTAGTTTTATTTAATTCTTTTTTAACTATATTAAACCATGCCGTATCAAACTCTTTTTTAGGGGTCAGGTTAAGCATTTTCATAACAAGCTTATCTACTCCCTGTTTATAAAATGCTTCTGGTATTTGATAAATTGATGGGCAGTCTGCAGCTTCCATAACTGCTTCTTTTCTAACATTACAGAAAAGGGCTATTTTTTTCTTAACATCATCATCTAAATGTTTCTCTGTGCGGCATATAATAATATCAGGCATAATCCCTGATTCCCTAAGTTTTGCAACAGAATGCTGAGTTGGTTTTGTTTTAAGCTCCATAGCAGCACCAATAAAAGGAACAAGAGTTAAATGGATATGCACCACATTCCCTTTTCCTTTTTCTAAACTAAACTGTCTTATGGCTTCTAAAAATGGCAGCCCTTCAATATCGCCAACTGTGCCGCCAATTTCAATTAATGCAACATCTACTTTGCCATCAAACTTATTAATGCGGTTTTTTATTTCATCAGTAATATGAGGAATAACCTGAACAGTATTACCATTATACTGCCCCTTAATTTCTCTTTCTATTACTGTTTTATATATATCCCCTGATGTATTAGTATTATCTTTAGTAGTCTTCATACCTAGAAAGCGTTCATAATAGCCTAAGTCTAAGTCAGTTTCAGCACCGTCTGAAGCAACATATACTTCTCCATGCTGGTAAGGGTTCATTGTGCCTGGATCTACATTAAAATATGGGTCAAATTTAGCCATAGCAGCACTAAACCCGTTAAGCTGCAGTAGTTTTCCAACACTGGCACCAGATACTCCCTTACCTAATGAGCTGGCAACACCACCTGTAACAAATATCCACTTAGTCATAAATGATTGGTTCCTCGTTTAAATTTACAATTATTCAGTTACTATATCATATATATAATTTTTCTTCAAATAATAATTTTAATATGAATAAATTTCTCTTAACGAACAAAATATATAATGAAGTATTAGAAAAAAGATTATGCCATAAAAGACTGCAAGATTTTTTGTTTAGATAAGGCGTATTTAAAATCTTACAAGGGAGTTTACAGAACAGTAAATGACCGAAGTAAGATTTTAAAACAACACAGTATAAACAAAAAAGATTA
>CAMWVK010000078.1 GCA_947177675.1 uncultured Mucispirillum sp. | reverse complement strand
TCATTACTAAAACATTAACTGTTTCATTATTATAATGAGTATATACAATAATAAAGTTTTCAAGCTCTACAACTGCTGATTTAGATTCAGTATCTATATTAGCAGCAGTTATTACATCAGCTGCAGCATCTATTGCGATAATAGATAATTCAGCTGCAAATACAGGTGATACAAATAATGCAATAATTGTAATTAATAATATTTTTTTCATAGTGTTTCTCCTTTGAAATAAAAAAGCCAATCAGTTTTGAACTAATTGACTTTTTCATGTTTTAATTTTATATTTAAGAATAAGGTAGGGGCTGCCACCCCTACACAAAATCCTGTTTATTTAAGCATATCAAAGAAATATTTGATAAGTTGCTTAATAAACTCAGTAAGTGTTGTTTTAGCAATAAAGATAGTAGTTTTTTTACTGCTTTCTTTATGCTATGGCTCAACCCTATTCTATTAAGCATAACACTCTACATCTCCTTTAAGATTTAACAATATGCATAGGCACATCATTATCTTTTCAGTAGTTTTAAAATATTATGCTAATTTATCTTTTTATTTTAGACAGAATAATACTGTCTGTTTTTTTAGGTAAAACTAATTGACTTCTTTATATTTCTATATTATATTATGGTTAAGAGCAGGGGAGCCTACCCCCTGCCTTACATATAGTAATAAATTATCAGCTAGTTATACGATAAATAGTATAAGCTGCTAATAGTATTGCTAATGTTTCAAAATATTTTTCTATGAAAATAAGCAGGGCTTTTTCAAAAAATTGCTCTGCTTTTTTCAAGAGGCTATTTCTTAACCACTGAAACATGTCATACATCCTCCTTATGTTTACTATCTATGTAAAAGCAAACAATGCTGTCTGCTGTTGTTGTAAACAAATTCGGAATCTGACAAATTTTATTTTTTTGATTTTTTACACAAAGATATTGTGTCTTTTTTTGATAATTTTGATAACCTACTATAATTACAACAGGTCTATTATTAATGGTAGAACCGTAGTTCTCCTTGAGCCGCATAAAGCGGAAACTTCATCTCTGAAGTAATAAAAGATAATTATAATATAGTAGAGCATTTGTCCTGTGTCAAGTGCTCTGAATATAATAAATCATATACTCTAATAAATAATAGAAAAAAGCCATGAAATACAGGGCTTATACTATTAATTAGTATACAAATATTATTTATATACCACTATTACACTCAGCTATACACTGTTGATAATTGTTATCACCTTGGCATTTTTCACTACATTTATTTCTTTGCTCATTAATATTACTCATTGTTGCATTATCAGTTTCATCTTTTGGGCAAAGCTCACCATTTAATAATTCTGCTAATTTTGTTGCTATTAATACTTTCTGCAAATTAGCTGACTGCTGATGCTCATTATTACAGCTGCATTCTTTACCATTAGACTGCTTAACTAATGTCTCTTCTACATCAGGGTCATTATTATTTACTGGACATGTAAATTCCATTATTTCAGAACTATCATCAAGTCCTTTTTTTACTAATGATGCTGGCTCACACTGCCTGAATATACGCTCTCTTGAAATATGGTCTTCACCAATATTATTACCTGTGCTGCTTTTTACTGACTTTTTATATACTACATCAATTGTGCATGTTGGGTTATAGCAGCTTTGAATAGATTCTAATATATTTTCTGGAATATTTTCTATAGCTGTGTCTATTCTATCAAACCCTGAAGATATTCCACCAGCAGCTGTATCAAATCTTGATGATAAATTATCATAATTTTCCAACCCTTTTTGGTTTTCTAATTTTTGAGCCATATCACTGTTGCTGGATAAGTCATTATAAATATTATTCTTATCCTGTTCTGTCGTTTTTGGATTATTATAATAGTCCATTAAATCACCTAAATTAGTCATCCCTGAACCATATTTTGAATAATTATCGCCTGAACAGTCATTGTATGAAAGCTCATTATATATCACCTGCTTATTATCAATAGAAGCATCTGTATGAGATAATCCATGTATAGATAATTCTGCTAATACATTTTCAACATGTTTAACCAAATAATCACGCTGACCTAGTGTTATTCCTGTATTTTTTAATTCTCCGCAGTTTTCACCAGCTGCATTTTTTACAGAAACCATATTATCAGTTTCATCAAGTGCAAACTGCCAGCTCATACACTGTGGAACTGAATAACATATATGTGATACAGCTACAGATTTTTCTTCATCAGGTATAGACTGCCCTGTTGTTTTATAATCAGTATACTTAAACTTTAAATAATCATTGCATATTCTTTTATTTTCATTTATATCACACACAGTAATCTTGTTTTCACACACACCTAAAATATTATTTAATATGTAACTTGAGCCATTTGATATATTTAATTTCACAACTACAGGTTTACTGCCATCAATACTTAATTCTGCCAGTTTCTTTTGTCCAACAGTGCATTTTATATCTAAATCTACATCTTCACCACCTAATGTTTGTAAAGTATTATCTTTCTCACCAGATACTGCTTTTAAATTACTTGGATTAGACAACCAACTATTTAGACTATCTTTCATTTCTGATGTATTATATCTGTTCGGGTTTCTTGCATTTTTATGCGTCAACATATCCGCAGCTCTACCCGTATCAAAATTAAAATCATCACTATCTACAGCATAAGCAGTAATAGGAAGTATTAATAATAACATAATAATATATTTCATAATATCACCTCAATAGTTTTTATAAATAACAACAATCCCTTTTTTGATAAACCATCCATGTCATAACACCAATATTTGCTGGATTATCTAACCCGAAACCCCAAATTTCTGACGGATATCCTAATGGAAATCTATTATCAAATTTTTGCGGCCAAATCGGATATATATTTACATCTTTTTTAGGGATAAAATATGTTGGATATGGCTGGCAGTAGCCATTTAACATTTGATATCCGGTAGTATCCATTAACATTGCAAGCTGAAAACGCTCTGATAAATTTCTTGCAGCAAGCATTGCATATGATGTTAATGGAGTGCCTGACCCTACATTCATAGTTATTGGATATAATGAACCCCAGCTGCCCATACACCAAAATAATGGGTCCAAAGATGTGCCTAATATAGATACAGACAAACTTTCTGCCATACATGCTGCTGTTGCTATCGGATTAGCAACAAGTAGTGCTTCTGGGTTTTTTAATACACCCCACTCATCATTTTGCCACCAGAAAAATACTTCACTCATCTGCGGAGATATATTTGTTGCCATATCTGCTGAAAAACACATACTAAATATTGCGTCACTTACTATCTTCATCAAGTTTGTAAATGAAGCAAAATGCGTATGTGCAGAAATAAACTGATCTCCCTTTTGTTTACCGCCACTTGAGCGTTTACCAAACTGATTAGCTCCACCAATCCCTGCCTTGCCAGTCAGTGCTTCAAGTGAACCTCCTACAGCACCACCTAAATCTAAATACTGACCTAGCTGTGGAAAACAATATGGAATACTTGTCGTATCAATCATACCTACATTATTCCAAAAACTCATTGTTACACCAAGTCGTTCAAATACAGGTGGCGGCACCTGACACATACATAAAAATGTACCATCTGTATCTGAACCACCACCGCCACCAAGACCACCCATATCAGCAAGTCCACCTTGTGTATTATCTATATTATCTATTTCTATTGCACCTATTTTTATAGGAAGCATATTATCAATTGTTTCAAATGCAGCAGTCTGTATATTCATAAATGTATCTGCTTTCACTCCTGCACGCTTACATGCCATCTCTCCTGTATTTGCTGCAAATACATTTGGCAGCATAAAAAATAAATATATAATAATGATGCTACTTATTTGTGTTGTAATTTTTATGTTTACTAAATACTTTAACATTAAATACCCCCTTAATTAAATCTGCTGTAACAACTGATACTGTATATCTAAGATTAAATTTTTTCACACTGTCTTTATCTAATAAAAATCTGTTATTTGTTCCAAGCTCTAACTTTGACATTTCTTCTAATGAACAGCCAGATGTAAGTAATATATATCTTTGATAATTTTTATCATAAATTTTACATATATCATTAACCAATTCCAGCTCTTCTTTATCACAAGGATTATATATTATTAATGGTGGTGGAGCCATTTTCATAAATTTCAATGGTGCAAAAGTATATCCTTTAGGATAAAGTATTCCAACAATGTTTCCATTTCTATCAACCTTAGGCATATCTTGAGGCAGTGTATAGTAATATTCAACATCATATTCACTGTCATTTAAAGCCTGTAATAATAATTCACCCTTAGATGCTTTTATCATATCTATCTGTCTATTTTGCCCTTTTAAAGCCAGCTCTTTAAATTCTTCTGTTTGAGCAAATGCTTTAGCTGTTTCTACAAAATCTGGTTCAACAATCTCATAAACTGCTGCATAGAGTATAGATGGAATAACTATTAATAAAAAAGTAATGAGCCTTACCATAACAAGCTCCTAAGCGGAAAAACCCTTTCATCTATCTCACTGTGATAAATCAACCCAAAATATCTGCTGTCATAACTTCTATCATGTGTTCCTGTTAAAAAATAATAACCTTTTGGAATAATACCGTTATACTCAAATTGTATAAGTGGATTGCCATTCTTATCTATATGCAGTGCTTTAACTATATTTTTACCATTGCAGGTAAAATAATCACCATACCGTTCAAGTAAATCACCTTCCCTGCATGCAACCTGTTTTATTAACCATTTTCCTTCAATATACCTATCTGGATGTGTATATTTAAATCTTACATAACTATTTAATGTATAATTATCTTGTTTACCGGCAGACAGCCATACATTATAATCAAGAGAAGTATCTCTTGATAAATGTATAAAGAATATTCCAAATACTATTCCTAAAATTAGCCCAATAATTATAAAATTCTCACTTTTATATAAATAACTTTTCATCTTATTTTTATTCATATATTATATCCTACGATTTTAATAAATCTTCTGGAACAGTATTTACTGCCTCCAACAATGGAACTCCTTGTGCAACCTGCTGATTGATATATGTACGCACTTTTGGAGATGTAAAAAATGTCTTCTTCATAAAAGTAGATAATATAATCCGTATTTTAACTTTATTTTTATCTGCAATAAGTAATGCTTCAGAAAACTCACCTTTTACAGACTGAATGCTGTCTATCATTGCCTTATCATAATCATTAAATTGATGAGATTTTGACTCTTTAAGCTTTTCTCTTGAAGCATAAGATTGTGTCATAATAATTTGAAATGCTGAGTTTTCAATAATAACTCGTCCTGCTCTTGATGTAGTATTCTCGTTAGCTAAATCTTCCCAGCCCTGTGTACCTATAATCATAGATGCACCATGTTTCCTAAACCGACGATAAGCCTGCTCAATAAAAGGATCTATTCTATGATTACCAAGAAATTTATGTGCCTCATCTATAATGATTAATTTTCTTTGGTTCATATCTTTTGAAAGATATATTGATTTTGAAATATGATATGTTAAAATCATAAGTATAGGGTCTCTTAATGCCGGAGAATTTTCCATACTGCCAGTTTCTAACACTACAAAATTATGGTTAAATTTTATTTCTGATTTACCATTAAAAAAAGCACCATAATCACCTTTTTTACCATATCTGCCTAATATCTGAATAAAATCAGTGCAGCGAATATCCTGCTCTTTAACGGTAACTTTTTGACCATCATCAAGTGTATCCTCTTTTTCTGTTACTGCTATTTCTGAAAAAAACTCCAATACTGTATCAACATCACTGTCTATACCATACTTATCATAACTGGCTTCAATAGCATTACTTAAATAAGATTTTATAAAATTTGACTGTTCTTCTGATAAGTTTTTACTTTCCGGGCTGCCCATCATCCAATACCAGTCAACAAGAAATTCTTTAAATTCACTAAATGTTTCTTTTGTAGTTAGTTCTGTAAATGGATTTAGAGATATAGGTGCAGATGGCTTAATATCTATATACTGACCGCCAATAATTCCACAGAAATTCTCATATGAACCACCAATATCAATAATATTTATACGACCGCCACTCATTAAATAATTCATAGCGAAATCCTGCAATAATACAGATTTACCTGCACCTGATGTGCCTATTACAAATGCATTATAGTTAGTGTTGCTTGCAAAAAAATCAAAAGAATACAGCTGTCCACGCGGAGTAAAAAAGAATATTTCCGGATTACTAGTATTTCCACCCCAATCTGCACTGGTTGGTGCTAAATCAACAACATTTTTTTGAAAAACTACTCTGCCTCGTGCTAAATCTGATGCAAGCCGTTCATCATAGTTGCCAGGAAGCATAGATAAAAATATCGGTAAGTTAATAAATTTATCTTCTTCCAGCTTGAACCCTAACCCTTGATAATATGATTTAACCTGACTGCATACATTTTGCAGTGCATCATGATCTTTTGCGATAGGGAATATCGCTAAATTTATATGATACAGCTGCTCACCTAACTCAAGTTGTTTAGAAGCATCTGCTAAATCTATCTTTTTAAAATTTAATCTTGGAAAAATATGCGGATTAAGATTTTGAGACAGAATAACCTGTGATTTCCTTTTAGTTTTATTGATACCTTCCTTACCAACATTTATCACATTTAAGCATATATACACAGTGCTTTCTAATGACTGTGAACCAAATGGGGCTCCAATAAGCTGGTCTGCCATAGAACAGTGCCAGTATTTTGGGTATTCTTTTATAGATAAAGATTTTCCACACATTCCATCAAATGATATATAATCACTTTCTACTGTAAAAATATTATCATTTGCTACCATATAATCTGACATATCCTGCAAGTTACCTTCCCATTGTGGTATATTATGAAAGTCATGATTTGGATTTAACAAACAAAATATATTATCAATTAATATATCAGGTGTCATTAATACTGGAAATAAGTTTGCTGTCTTTAATGCTGCCTC
>CAMWVK010000077.1 GCA_947177675.1 uncultured Mucispirillum sp. | reverse complement strand
AGAGAAGACTGTCTAAATTTAATGGTCTTACTGATGAAAAATTTATCCTGCATTTGAAAGAAAATGTGGTTAGATTTAATTATAAAAAGACAACTTTCTATTGCTTTTAGAAAGACTTTTTTTCAATAGTAAAAAAAGATGCTGGTCTAGAGCCTTAATTTATTATTCTAACACTTCTCCATCATCAGAGATTTTACGACTGTTTGTTTTTCTAGATGTGCTTGTTCTTGCTTTTTTAATAGTTGAGCGTGCCAATGCTTCCATTTCTTTCTGGTCTACAGGTATATCTTTATCAAAATGGGTATATGCAGCATTAAATTCCACATAGGCTGTGCCCTGCTCGCCGTTTCTGTGTTTTTCTATAATTATTTCTGCCACATTTTTATATGCTGTATCAGGGTTATATACTTTATCTCTGTATAAAAACATAATAATATCTGCATCCTGCTCTATTGCACCAGATTCCCTTAAATCTGAAAGTCTTGGTCTTTTATTATCAGATTTTTCTACATTTCTGTTAACCTGTGCAAGAGCAATAACAGGCACATTAAATTCCTTTGCCATGCTTTTTAATGAACGGGAGATTTCTGATATCTGCTGTTCCCTGTTCTGCAGGTTTTTTGCATAACCCATAATCTGCAGATAATCAACAAATATAATATCAAGTGTGCCTGCATTATAAAGCTTTCTGCATTTTGCCTTAATTTGGTTTACAGTTATTGCTGGGGTGTCATCAAGATATATAGGCAGTTTTTCAAGTTCATTATTAGCTTCTAAATATCTTTCTATTTCATCACTTGTAAAATTACCTGTCCTTAAAGTTTTCTGTCCAATATGAGCTATTGCAGAAATAAGCCTTCTCACAAGTGATTCTGAACTCATTTCAAGAGAGAAAAAAGCACATGTTTTGCCAAATTTGGCAGCATTTAAAAGCACACTTAAACCAAAGGCTGTTTTACCCATACCAGGTCTGCCTGCTGTAACAATAAGATCTGATTTTTGGAAACCATTTGTAAACTTATCAAGAGCATCAAAGCCAGATGGAACTCCAGTTATATCTTTATTACCAAACTGGTTTTCCTGCTGTATTTTATTTAACTGTTCTTGATGTCTTTCAAGAACATTACTTATAGGCTCTACAAAGCGTCTAAGATTTGCTGCATCACCTAAGTTAGAGGTAATATCTTGAGCTTTATCTATTAATTTTTCCACATCTTCTGCTACAACATATCCCAAACTTGATATAGAACTTCCCGCACTAATTAGACTGCGAAGTATTGCTTTTTCTTTTAATATTTCTATATACTTATCTGCATTTGCTGCATTTGGCACATTGTTTACAAGCTCAGAAATATATTCAATTCCTCCAGCTTTTTCTATATTATTTTCATCTGTTAGCTGGCTGAAAAGTGTAACTAAATCAAGTGCCTGACCTTTTTTATAAAGATTATACAGTGAAGAAAGTATTACTCTATGGGCAGGCTGATAAAAATCATCTGCTTTTAAATGGTTTATGATTTCTTCTGCAACAGCATTATCAATAAGTATAGATGCAATAACAGCCTGTTCTGCTTCAAGACTATTAGGCATAACCTTATTATCAGCATTCATAGATTTCTCCTTATAATATAAAACAGTAAAATTATATTATAACAGGCTGCATTAGTTAACGGCATTAATTACAACAGTTAATTGACTTTTTATTTCTTTATAAATATTTACTTTTACAGTATGAGTGCCTGCTTCCTTGATAGGTTCTTTCATATCAAATAATTTTTTATCAACAGGAAGTCCTTGTTTTGCAAGTGTATCAGAAATCTCCTGACTTGTAACTGCTCCATAAAGTCTGCCAGTATCTCCTGCTTTTAAAGAAAATTCTATTTTAGTAGTTTTCAATTTTTCTGCTAATGCTTTAGCTTCTGTTACTTTTAATTTTTCCTGCTCTTTTAATGATTCAAGTTTTTCTTCATGAGCTTTCATATTAGCAGGGGTTGCTTCAAGAGCCAATTTTTGTTTAAAAAGAAAGTTTTTTGCATATCCTTCCTTTACTTCTTTAACATCACCTTCATTTGCAACACCTTTTACATTTTTTAAAAAAATTACTTTCATTATTCAAAATCCTCTTTTTTAATTATCTGCATTACTGCATTTGGTGCATACCCTTTATTTTTTAAAAAATTTAAGCACTTAATGTAGTCTTTATATGGGTTATCACTTTCTTTTTTAATATACCTTTTGCTGTATTTTAATATATATTCTTCCATATTAATATTTTCTTTTTCTGCTACTTCTTCTATATAAGAAATATCTTTGTGGCAGCCTTTTAAATAAAGTTTATTAGAAATATAATAAGGTCCATAGCCTGCTTTCAGTTTTACTCTAATATAGTTATATGCTGTTTTTTCATCATCAATAAAGCCTGCCTGCTCCACTTCTGCAACTGCATTTTCAGCTTCTAAACTGCCGCATTTTTTTTCTATTTTATCATAAAGCTCGTTTTTAAAATAGTCTCTCATACTGAGCAGTTTATAAGCATAGCTAAGCCCAATTGATGCCATTATTTTTCAGTTTCTTCCTTTTTAGATGGTTTTTCTGCCTGTTGTTCTTGTGCTTCACCACCAGATATTTCTATATTATATTTTGCTCTTAACTGTTTTTCTATTAGCTTTGTTACATCAGGGTTTTGCTCTAAATATATTCTTGCATTTACTTCACCCTGACCTAGCTTTGTATCATTCATAGAAAACCATGCACCAGATTTCTGAACGATACCAGCATCTACAGCCATTCCTAAAATAATACTTTCATTTGATATACCTTTACCAAAAAGCACATCAAATTCTGCTTTTTTAAATGGCGGTGACATTTTATTCTTTACTACTTTTACAGTAATTTTATTTGCAACAACTTCTTCTTTTTCTTTTATCTGATTGCCTTTTTTAACTTCCATTCTAACTGATGCATAAAATTTTAATGCATTACCGCCAGTAGTAGTTTCTGGGTTGCCAAACATAACACCAAGTTTCATACGAGTCTGGTTAATAAATATAAGGCATGTTTTTGATTTATTAACAATAGCAGTTAATTTTCTTAATGCCTGACTCATAAGACGCGCCTGTAAGCCCATGTGAGCATCGCCCATATCACCTTCAATTTCTGCTTTTGGAGTAAGGGCAGCAACAGAATCCACAACTATAACATCAATGGCACCACTTCTTACAAGTGTTTCTGTTATTTCAAGAGCAGATTCCCCATTATCAGGCTGAGAAACAAGAAGGTTATCAGTATCAACACCTATTGCTGCAGCATAGGTTGGGTCAAGTGCATGTTCTGCATCTATAAAAGCAGCAACACCGCCCATTTTTTGTGCTTCTGCAATAATATGCAGTGCTATTGTTGTTTTACCACTTGATTCTGCACCATATATTTCTATAATTCTTCCCCTAGGCACTCCGCCTATCCCTAAAGCTATATCTAAAGATAATGCACCAGTAGATATTACAGGTATTTTTTCATCTGGTTTATCACCTAAACGCATAAGTGAGCCTTTGCCAAAATCTTTTTCTATTTTGCCAAGAGCAAGCTCTAATGCTTTCTTTTTATCGCTGTCCATTTTGCCTCCACAGTAATTTTCTATAACTTAATATAATCAATATAAACGACATTAAATATCGCTTAAAATCAAGATGCTTTTATTTTTCTATTCTGCTGATATAGTTATTAAGTGCATTAATATATGCTTCTACAGATGCTATTAATACATCTGTAGAATATCCTTTACCAAGCACTTCTATACCGCTTGAAGCAAATTCTGCTATAACAGTAACTTCACCTTGAGCATCTTTTCCTTGAGTTACTGCATTAATTTTATAGTTTTTAAGTCTGCCCTCATAACCAGATATTCTTTCAACGGCTTTAAATGCTGCATCAACAGGACCGTTACCAGTAGAAGAATCAGTTAAAATTTCACCAGTATCTTTTTTAAGTCTAAGTGTTGTTGTTGCAATTAAGCTTGAACCACTGTTAAACCCAACATAATCAAGTTCATAATATTTTTTAGCATCGCTTGATTTACCTAAAACTATAGTTTCTAAATCTTCATCAAATATTTCTTTCTTTTCATCTGCTAAATCTTTAAAAGCGGCAAAAGCCTTTTCTAAATGTTTATCATCTAAATTATAGCCCATTTCTGTAAGCCTTGCTTTAAATGCTGCTCTGCCTGAGTGCTTGCCAAGCACCAGTGAATTTTTCATAATGCCTACACTTTCTGCCACCATTATTTCATAAGTAGAGCGTTCTTTTAAAACACCATCCTGATGTATCCCTGATTCATGAGCAAAAGCATTTTTACCAACAATTGCTTTATTAGGCTGCACATCTACACCTGTTATGCTTGTTATCATTCTGCTTGTTTTATATATTTCTGTAGTATTAATTGTAGTTTCTATATCTTTGTAGAAATCTTTTCTAACATTTACAGCCATACAGATTTCTTCAAGAGCAGAGTTGCCTGCACGCTCACCTATACCATTTATTGTGCATTCTACCTGGTCTGCACCTGCCCTGATTGCAGCAAGTGAGTTTGCAACACCCATACCTAAATCATCATGATTGTGGGTGCTTAACACTACTTTATCTATATTTGCAACATTATTTTTTACACCAGAAAAAAGTGCATATATTTCATCTGGCATAATATAACCCACAGTATCTGGCAGGTTAATTGTTCCAGCACCTTCTTTAATGACAGCATCTATTATTTGATATAAAAAGTCTGTATCGCTTCTTAAAGCATCTTCTGCACTAAATTCTACATCATCACATAAGTTTCTTGCAAATCTGACTGCATCACGGGCAAGTTCTATAACTTCTTCCTTTGATTTTTTCAGCTTATATTTCATATGGATATTAGAAGTTGCGATAAATGTATGAATTCTTGGATGGGCTGCATTTTTTGTTGCTTCATATACTGCTTCTATATCTTTTTTATTAGCACGGGAAAGCCCGCATATACTTGAATTTTTTACAAGTGATGATATTTTCTGCACAGCTTCAAAATCACCGGGTGATGATGCTGGAAAGCCGGCTTCTATAACATCTACTCCAAGCCTTTCAAGCTGCAGTGCCAGGCGTATTTTTTCATCAGTAGTCATACTAAAACCCGGACACTGTTCACCATCCCTTAAAGTTGTATCAAAAAATATTAATTTACGCATTATTTACTCCGAATTATTTTTCCTGCTGTTTTTCTTCTACTGTTTTTGGCTTGCCTTTAATTATTTTAAAAAATGCAAACAGCAGACCTGTTGTGATGTATCCAGTAATCATTATAAATGAGACTACTTCAAAATAAAGCACTAAAATAGATATGAAAATAACCATAATTATTAGTGCCTGAAATGGGTGTGTCTTAAAATAGCTCATTTTTTTAAAGCTGAAAAAAGGAACTGTACTTACCATTAAAAATGCAAGCAGATATATACTTACAAGGAAAAACATTGATAGTGCAGCTCTTTCTAAATCAAGCCCAAGTTTATGTATAAAAAGAACACTTGTTGCAATAAATGCAGCTGCTGCTGGAATAGGAAGTCCTACAAAATATACACTGCTTATTTTACCACTCTGCACATTAAATCGGGCAAGCCTTAATGCACCACATGCAACAAATAAAAATACTGCCACAATACCTACTCTGTCAAACCCTTTTAAAAGCCATTCATAAACAAGTATAGCTGGTGCTACACCAAATGAAACCATATCACAAAGAGAATCAAGCTGCACACCAAAATCACTTGTGCCGTTAACAATGCGGGCAACTTTGCCATCTATACCATCAAAAAAAGCGGATAACAGTAGAAAATATGCTGCATATACAAAATGATCACCTTCCACTATCTTACTTCCTACTGAAAGCATAATAGAATATACTCCGCATAAAAGCCCCATAATAGTAATAAAATTAGGCAGAATGATATTCCTGTTACGAAGTGTCATATCTAATTTACTTGATTTTGGAGAAAACAT
The DNA here is from genome assembly GCA_947177675.1 of uncultured Mucispirillum sp. Classification (GTDB taxonomy): domain Bacteria; phylum Chrysiogenota; class Deferribacteres; order Deferribacterales; family Mucispirillaceae; genus Mucispirillum. The sequence continues at coordinate 974 of CAMWVK010000077.1, read as the reverse complement.
ACTCATTTTTTTACCTTGATATATTTTAGTTATTAAATTTAGCAATAATACTTTCGCCAGCTTTTACTTCATCATCAACTTTTACTTGAATTGCAGCAGAAATAGGAAAATAATGATCTACACGGGAAGAAAATTTAATCATACCAAACCTGTCCCCTGTTGCCATTAAATCGCCCTCTTTAACATAACTTACAGTTCTTCTTGCTACAAGCCCTGCCACCTGCACAGCGATAACTTTGCCATATTTTGTATCAAATGTAATAATATTTCTTTCATTTATAATAGAAGCATCTTTGCGACCTGCATTTACAAATTTGCCTGAAATATGTTCAATAGAAGTAACTGTGCCGGTAACTGGAGTTCTGTTTACATGAACAGAAAATACATTCATAAATACGCCAACTTTTTTATATTTTTCACCTTTAAACTCTACTTCTTCCACTTCTACCACTTTACCATCAGCAGCAGATACTGCAATATCCTGCTCAATAGGTGCATTTCTTTCAGGGTCTCTAAAAAACCATACAAATAATGCAAGCAGCAGTAAAGATACAGTTACCCATATAAACCATGGAATAATATAAAATAAAATAGTTGCAACTAATGCACTTATAATAAACGGATATCCTTCTTTTGCAATCATAATGACCTCACATAAATATAATTATATTAATGTATCACAAAATAATTGTTGTAGCAATAAATTTTACCGAAATTATATGCAAATGTAAAATCTAAAAACAATTGCAGCAATTTAAGCAGTCATTCAAGTTCTTATAAAATATACTATCAGCCGATTTATAATTAAATAGTTTAGTTTTTTGAAAGGATATAAAAAACAGTAAACAGGGCAGCATATTATAAATCAGAAAAATATAATAGGTAAATTTTTTAGAAATTTACCCATAAATTGTTGAAAGCAGATAAAAATAAATAAATTTTACCCATTACTTATGTATTAGATAATATATTAG
>CAMWVK010000076.1 GCA_947177675.1 uncultured Mucispirillum sp. | reverse complement strand
CATTAATATTTATTGAACGAAATTTATTTTTATCAAAAACCAGTACTTTATAAAATTATTGCAGACAAATAATCTGTCTGCAATAATAAATTTTATAAAATATTTCAAACATAAACTAAACAAATTGTTCTTCTTCACCGCCGCCGATACTAATAACACCTTCTTCATCAAGCTCCCTTACGATAGCAACAATTTCATGCTGAGCTTTTTCAACATCTTTCAAGCGGACAGGTCCCATATAGTCCATTTCTTCCTGCATGGTTTCCATAGCACGCTTAGACATATTTTCAAAGAATTTTTTCTTAGTATCTTCATCAGCCCCTTTAAGAGCAAATGTAAGCACCTTTTTATCAGCTTTTTTAAGTATTTCCTGAATAGCTGCTGTTCCAAGAACTTTAATATCGTCAAATACAAACATCATATCTCTGATTTTTGCAACTAATTCTGGAGAATCTTTTTCTAACCTGTCAAGAGTAGTTTTACTTGCAACCCTGTCCATACGGTTGAATATTTCTGCAACAGATTTTACTCCACCTACTTCAACATTATATGATGATAATGCTTCAAACCTTTCTTCTAACACTTTTGAAAGTGTTTTAACAACAGATGGCGAAATATCCTGCAGGTTTGCAATTCTCACAGCAACTTCTGATTTTAATTCTTCTGGCAGCTGTGCCATAGATTCTGCTGCATGTGATGGATCTAAATGGGCAAGAATTAAAGCAATAGTCTGAGGATGCTCATTCATAATAAATTTTGCCAGCTGTTTAGGGTCAATCTTAGTTAAGAATTCAAAACCAGATGACTGCTCAAGCATTTTAGTCAGCCTGTCAATAATCTTCCTTGCCCGCTCTGGTCCTAATGATTTAACAAGAATAGATTTAGCATACTCCAAACCGCCTTTAGAAATAAATTTTTTCGCAAGCATCATATTGTAGAATTCTTCTACAACTTCATCTATCTGCTCAGGTGGAACAACTCTTGTTAATGCAATCTCTTTTGATAAATCAGATACTTCTTCATCATCAAGAAAAGCCATAACTTTAGAAGATATTTCTTCACCTAAAGCAACCATTAAAATAGCTGCTTTTTTCATACCTTGTGATGTCTGCAAGCCCGAAAGTGCAGCCATCATGGCCATTGCATCTTCTTTAGCCATTAGTTGCTACCCCCTTGACCACCGCTTTTAATCATAGCTTTTACTAAGTTTGCTATCATCTCAGGGTCTTCATTAGCTTGTTCTTCAATTTTCTTCAACATAACTTTAGATTTTACTGCTTCTACATCAATAGGGGTAGATTCTTCTAATTCTGCCTCTATTTCACGCTCTAACTCCTCAACAGATTTAGGGAAACCACTTTCATCGCCAACAGAAATATCAAGCCCTGTCATTTGAGCATCAAGAGCAGATTCTCCAAGCATTTCTTCATCAATTTCTCTAGCTTTATCAAGTCTTTTCAGAATAGGGCGTAAAATCAGCAGCCAAAACATAAAGATAATTACAACAGCACTTACATAAGATGCAATTTGTTTTATCATTTCCATACGCTTAGCACTCTCTTCTGCCATTAAATCTATTTCATCTTTTGTTGTATCAAAAGATATATTTGTTACTTCAATAACATCTGTCCTGCCTGCATCATAACCAACTGCAGCTGCAACTGCAGCACGGAGTTTTGTCATTTCATCTTCTGTCCAAGGTTTACGAACAAGCTGTCTTGCACCGTCTACAGTTTCTATAGTTTGTCTATCGTCCACAACTACAGCAACCGTTAGTCTTTTTATTTCACCGCCAACTTTATTTTCCCTTGTAACAGTTTTATCTATTTCATAGTTAGTAGTTTCATCTGTTTTACTATATTCGCTGACAATGCCGTCAACTAAAATATCAGGCTCAGCCAGATTTGATTCAACACCGGGAATACCCTGCGGACCTTTACCTGTCTGCCTTGAATTAATTTCCAGTGTTCTTTGTGAACGAGTAACTGGTGTCTCTCCAAATTTTTCACTGATTACTTCTCTTTGAGAAAAATCCATTGCAACACTTACACGGACAATAAATGGATTATCTGCACCAAGCATTGGAAGAAGTGCATTTCTAAGCCTTTCTTCCATATATTTTTCTTGGTCTCTTTCATAAGCAATCTGGTTTTGAGTAAGCCTGTATGGCTCATTTGCATCTGTCATAAAAACACTAAGCAGATTACCTGCAGTATCAACCACCTGAATATTTTTAGGCTCAAGACCTTTTACAGCTGCAGCAACTAAATGACTGATAGAGCGAACTTCATCTTCACTTAAAGCCTGCCCCTGCTTTAATTTTAATGCAACAGAAGCTTTTGCCTGCTGTTCTTCTGAAACAAAAAGTCTTTCTTTAGGTATGCTTAAATGGACTTTTGCTTCTAAAACTTTATCCATTGCAGCAATAGTATTGCTTAATTCGCCCTGTAATGCTCTTTGATAATCTACATTCTGCATAAATTCAGTTTTACCAAAACTTGACTTATCAAAAAGCTCAAATCCTGCAGCAGACGGAGTTTTTGGCAGCCCCTGCTCTGCAAGCATCATTCTAGCATTATATACATTTTCCTGTGGAACTTCTATTGATGAACCATTTACTCTGAAAGGAACAGACTGCTGGCGTAACTGGTCACTTACTGCCTGAACATCGTCCTGAGTCATATCAGTATAAAGTGGTTTATAAGCTGGCTTATTAGCCCAAATAAGCAGAACAGTAACAGCAGCAATAACTGCAACAGATGCAGCACCAATTGCCACTTTTTGCAGCATTGTAAGCTTTGCCCAGATATCTAAAAATTGTGTGGATAAATTACGCACCGCCATATATGGTCGCTCCTATACTATATATAAAGTCACACTATGCACAAATATAGTGATATATATTGCAATATATAAAATTTCTTTAATAGTTACAAGTATTTTTTTACAATTTAACCACATACTGCCACATTTACTGTAAAAATTTCCATATTATTTTTATCTTTAAAATAAATACAGAATTTTACATAATATAAACACTATTTAACATAATTATCTATTTGCTCACTCATCAATTTTAATTCACTGACTGCATCATCTGCAAAAAATACAGTAAAGAAAGCAGAACATATTAAAATAATAAATACAACCACTACAAATCTTTTAAGATTTAAAGGCAGCGACTGCCACAATAATTTTAATGAAGATAAATTTTCTTCTTTAAAGTCAGACTGTTTATTCAAAATTTTTGCTCCATATTTACAAAGAAACTGTTAATTTTTATATAAAGATAGTAATTACACAGCGATACTGCTAAACAGCAGTGTATTACAAAAGGGATAAGAAAATCAAGTGCAGTAAAAATAAGATATACTACACTTGAGTTTTAATAACTTCTTGATAAGCAGATAATAATTTGTTGCGGACTTCCATCATCATTTTAAGAGATGTATCAGCTTTCTGCATAGCTATCATTGTGTCATGCACATCGGTATTTTCACCATTAAGTGCCTGCTGAATAGCTGCTGTTGCATTATGCTGAGCAGAATCCACACTATTAAGTGCTGTTTTTAAAATATCAGAGAAGCTGTCCCCTTCCACAACAGAAGGCTGCTGTGTAGAGCTGTAGTTTGTTTCAAAACTGTTTGGAAGTAAAATATCCAGTTTATTAATATCAGCCATTTTCTGCTCCTATCTTTCTATGTATAATATACAACCTTTTTAGCTACTTATCAATATAAATCTATATTAGGAAAATTTTGCCGCATATAATGTGGCACTAATTTCCACATTTAAATACTAGGAAAAAATTTCCCACAATTACTGTCGTCCAATTTCCAATGCAGCATTAGATAATTGTTTAGCTGACTGCAAAATAGTTAAGTTTGATTCATAAGCTCTTGCTGCTTCCAAAAGATTAACCATTTCTTCAACAGGGCTTATATTAGGCATAGCCACATAACCTTCTTCATTTGCATCTGGGTGTGTTGGGTCATACTGCAAACGCGGAGGTTTAGTATCTTCATATATTTTATCAACCTGAACACCACCTTTATGCTCACCTGTTAAAACTTGTTTAAATATAACATTTTTTTTCCTGTATGGCCCGCCGTCTTCTGTGCGTGTAGTGTTAGCGTTTGCCATATTTGAAGATAAAACACTCATTCTTATTCTTTGTGCAGAAAGCCCTGTAGCTGCCACATCTAATACATCAAAATAACTCATTTTCTATCTCCTAACTTCTTACTGAGCTTGTGTTCTAGTTAAATCTACAAGACCAGTTACTTTTTTACCAGCTATTTGAGAAAGCAGTTTATATCTTGATTCTGCTTCTGCCTGCTGGCTCATTTCATAATCCATATTAACATCGTTTCCATCATTTCTTGTAGATGGGTTATTTTGGAAACGAACTAATGTCCTAGGGTCTAATTCTTCATCGCCTAACGGCATATGCATTGAGTTGGTGCGTTTAAGTGGGACAGGATTATTTGAGTTAGAATAATACTCTTCCATAACTTCGCTGAAAACAAGTTTAACAGCTTTATATTTTGGAGTATTCTGATTTGCAATGTTTCTTGATATACCGTTATTTTTTACTGATAAAGTATCAAGAGCAAAGTTTAAATCATTTACTTTAGTTTTATCAAAAATCCCTATCATTTCACACCTCTTACTTTTTAATAAGCAATACAAATGCCACTTTTAAATTCACTTTTCATTCACCTGCTTATTCATTAGCAAGAGATGTGCCAAAATATAAAAATTAATTTTCTTTCTTTTTCCTTGTCATTGTATATGATTTTTCATAGAAAATTAAAAGAGGAATAGTAACACCTACTGCTAATGCAGTAATAATAGACAGCGTAGTGATACCGTTATCAAAAATACTTACAATTATTTCCTGTTTATCTGCAATAGTCACTGCCTTACTGTATTTAACTATTGATAAAATAGTTTCATAAGCATAAAGCCCCGGAATCATAGGCAAAAGTGCTGGAAATGAAACAACTTCCATAGAACACCTTAATTTATTAGCCATATAAAGCCCTAGAAAACCTATTATAACAGCTGCAATTAATGTGGCAGTAGATATGCCTATACCACACTGCTCTATTAAAAAATATCTACAGCCTCTGCCTGCTGCTGCCAAGATTGCTGTAAATATTATAAGTCTTTTAGGCGGGTCACTGATTAATGCAAAACCAACTGCGGCAATTGCTGCAAAAAGTGCTTCATTTAATGAATATAATATTATTTGCATCATAAAAACAACCAGCTTGTTAAAGATAATGTTGCATAAAGCCCTATAGCTATACATATAACTAATATCATAGAACTTACTGCCCTTGATATGCCAGTCATAACATGACCATCAAGTATATCTGTAACTGAATTTATTATGTGAACACCGGGTATTAAAAATAATACACTTGTAGATACAGCCACATTTAATGTATTTGTAGATATAAGAAATGAACCAATTAAATATGCAGTAAATGATGCAGTAAATGAAACAACTGTTATCATGGCTCTTACATCAAATCTTAATTTAATTAGAAAAAGTCTTAAAGAAAAAGCCACAAGTGTAGAAAGAAAAACTATAAGCATAGCATAATAATCTCCGCCAAAAAGCTCACAAAATGCAGCAATAGCAAATGATGCAAAAAGCAATACTATAAAATTAGATGAATGTGCTTTGGATAAAATTTCACTATATCTTTCTTTCACTTCATTTAAAGACATATCAGTATCATAAGACTGCCAGCTTAATGCACTTAAATCATTTACTATGCTTAAACTTAAATGGGGCGGCATCTGCTGCTTTACAGAAGTGCATCCCTTAGCAGAATCTGCGGGGTCTTGAATAGTCATTGTAATATTTCTTTGGAAAATGGCTATGGCTGCTTCATAGCCAAAGGATTTACTTATCCTTGTAACATTGCGAACAGTTCTTTCAGTATTTGCTCCTGAACGCATTAACATAGCAGCATAATCAAGTAGAAAGTTACTTAATTCTTTAATGTCTGCAGTTTTCATACTACCTCACCATATTTTTAAAGAAGATATCTATATAATACTGGTAAGGCTTAATGTCAATGAAAAATATTTTACTATTTTATCCAATCCCAACTATTTTTTGTAATATGTTTAAATAACTTACACCTTATTTTCAATATCTCTCAAATGTCTTACTGAGCCTGCTAAACAGGCGAAAGAACTAGATTACAGATACTCCATATATTTACTGTATTTTATTTGTAGATATTAGAAATTTGCATATTCCAGATTCCTCTCCAGATACAGACTATTGATTTCTCACCTCACAGTCGGAAAGTCCTTGCGTCGCAAAAAAACGCTCCCCTAAAAAGCAGGCTCTGAAAGACTACTGTATTTATTAATTATTAATACCTTATGTCTCATAAGCGAAGAGACCATATATTTTTCTGATTAGAAAGATATAAGTTTCTTCGCCTAAAAAGCAGGCTCTGAAAGACTATTGTATTTATTTATTATTAATACCTTATGTCTCTCAGAGGCGAGATTAACGAGCCGAAGAGTCTAGATTATTATATTTAATATATTTAAAATATTTTAATTTATTATAGACAGTAGAAATTTGTATATTCCAGATTCTTCGCTTTCGCTCAGAATAGACAAGACAGGTGCAGGATGCATCGTTGTGAAGCATAAGAAAGCATCCGATTTACTTGGGCTTTCGTGATTTCAAAAAATCAAGGGGAGCGTTTTTTTGCGACGCAAGGATTTTCCGACCGAATAGGAAGGAAGCAAAAATCCGTAGCTGGACCGATTTTTTGAATAAAAGATTAATAAATTTCTTTGCCTGCTTCTTCAGCCTGTGCAAATTCTCATTACTCACTTTTCAGTCGGGAATTTGGCAGTTCTTGCAAAAATGGTGTAGCCCATATTAATGGCAAGCTGTTTTCTTTAATCTCGGGGTGTAGCATATTAAAAACCGCTCACAGGCTCTGAAAGACTACTGTATTTATTTATTATTAATACCTTATGTCTCTCAGAGGCGAGATTAACGAGCCG
>CAMWVK010000075.1 GCA_947177675.1 uncultured Mucispirillum sp. | reverse complement strand
GGTTTAAAGTATGGCACTTTTTTATCAGGAACGGTAACTTTTGTACCTGTTTTTGGGTTTCTGCCAACTTTTGAAGTTTTTTCTCTAATTTTAAAACTTCCAAAGCCTCTGATTTCTACTTTTTCACCTTTTTGTAGAGATTCTTTAATAGAATTAAATACAGAATTAATGATAAATTCAATATGTTTCTTAGTGATGTTAGGATGTTTGTCAACAATAGCTTCAATTAATTCAGATTTTGTCATAATAATCCCCCATTTTGCTTTACTTTTATCCCTAATTCAAATATAACTGACAGATTAGCAAAAGTAAAGTAATATTAAAGGATTTTTATGACAAATTTTATATTTAGTTTTATACGTTCAGGAGCTGGTGTATTAATAAGCCGTGTTTTTGGTCTAGTGCGAGATGTGGCAATAGGTGTTGTATTTGGTGCAACAGCAGTAACAGATGTATTTTTTGTTGCTTTGGCTATACCTAATTTATTTAGAGAATTTTTTGTTGAAGGTGCAATGTCTTCAGCATTTATGCCTTTTTTGGCTGAAAAATATAAAAAGGGTGGTAGACCTGCCCAAAATTTATACCTTACTCAAATAATTATAATGCAGACATTTTTTGTTACTATTATCAGTATTATAATAATGGTTTTTGCAGATTTTGTATTAAAAATATTTTTAAGAGGTAAAGACTATCTTTCTGATGCAGCATTAATGTCTATGGGGGCAGACCTTATTCATATTATGATGCCTTTTCTTATATTAATATGTATTATTGGTATGTTTTCTGGTTTTTTAAATATAAATAGAAGCTACTTTATATCTTATGCATCAAGTGCACTTTTTAATATATGTATGATACTTGGTGCATGGGCAGCATATCATAACTCAAAAGATATTAAATATCTTGCTTATGGTGTAATTGCTGGTGGTATATTACAGCTTATAATAGTATATATTGTTGCTGTTTATTATGGATACAGACCAAAGTTTTCTAGAATATTTGATGAAGATGTGAAAAAAACTTATCTTTTGCTTGTGCCATCTTTAGCTGGTGTAAGTATAAGCCAGCTTAACTTTGTAATAGGTAGAATATTAACATCATATCTTGCTCAAGGCTCTATTTCATGGCTTTTTTATGCAAGCAGGCTTTTCCAATTTCCACTTGGTGTATTTTCTGTAACACTTGGAGTTGTAAGCCTTACAGAGCTTTCAAAAGCTAGAGCTGATAATGATATAGAAAGACGCAATAAAATTATTAATAAAGCCTTTTTATCTCTTTTTGTTATAATTATTCCTGCAACTATAGGTCTAATTGGACTTTCCACAGAGCTTATAAGGTTTGTTTTTCAAGATTTATCATCATTTTTCCTGCACAGAACAAGTGCTTTTTCTGATGAATCAGTTGTTAAAACTTCTATTGCATTAAAAATGTATGCATCAGGGCTTATATTTTTTTCTCTTGCTAATTTATTAACAAGAGTTTTTCACTCAGAAAAAAATACAAAAACACCTGTAAAATGTGCATTTTTTGCATTTTTAGCAAATGTAATGTTAAGCCTTATTTTAATGCAGTTTTTAGCTCATGCAGGTATTGCTTTAGCTGGTGCTTTAGCTGCTATAGTTAATTCGTTACTATTATTTTATCATATAAAAGATTTTAAATTTGATATAAAAAATAATGCACAAATATTAGTAAGGGTATTATTTGCTAATATTTTAATGGGTGTAGTTTTAGTTTTGTGTCAGTATGCAGGAATATATGTGCTTATAAATATTATTGTATGTATTATAGTATATTTTGCAGCTTTAAAATTAATGAAAATAAATATATTAAGGTTATTAAAATGATAGCAGTGGTTCAAAGAGTTTATGAAGCATCAGTTAAAGTTGATGGTGAAATAAAAGGCAGTATTGGCAGTGGTTTATTAGTGTTTTTTTGTGTAGAAAATGAAGATACTGAAGATAAAATTACATATATTTCTGAAAAAGTACTTAATTTAAGAATTTTTGAGGACGATAATGGTAAAATGAGCAAAAGTCTGCAGGATATAAATGGTGATGTGCTTATAATAAGCCAGTTTACTCTTGCTGGTAACTGCTCAAAAGGAAGAAGACCTGATTTTACAGGTGCAGCAAAGCCAGATATTGCAAAAGAAATGTATAATAAGTTTATAGATGATGTTTCGTCTAAAATAAGAGGTAATACAGCTTGTGGCATTTTTGGTGCAGATATGAAAGTATCTTTGATAAATGACGGTCCAGTTACAATGATTATTAAGAGGTAGTTATGCAGATAGAAAGGCTTACATTAAAACTTTTAGCAGAAAACTGCTATATTTATCATAATGAAAAAGAATGTATTGTATTTGATCCAGGCAGTGATTATGAACATATAAAAGCATATATTGAAAATAAAAACTTATTAGTAAATATGATTCTTTTAACACACTGCCATTTTGACCATGTGGGAGCAGTAAGTGATTTAAAAGGATATTATAATGCAAAGGTTATGTGTCATAAAGATGATTTATTAATGCTTAAGTCTGCCAATAAAAGTGCAGCAAGTTATGGGCTTATGCCTGTAAAAATTCCAAAAATTGATGAGTTCTTTAATGATAATGATATTATATCTTTTAATGATACAGAATTAAAAGTAATCCATACACCAGGTCATTCTGCAGGCAGTGTATGTTTTTATGCAGAAGAAGATAAGTTTTTAATCAGTGGCGATACATTATTTCTTGAATCTGTTGGTAGAACAGATTTTCCATCAGGCTCACAGTCTGAATTAGAAAAATCTATTAGAAATAAACTGTATATTCTGCCTGATGATACTATGGTGTTGCCAGGTCATGGATTTCATACATCTATTAAACATGAAAAAGAATGCAATCCGTTTGTCCATGTTTAAAAATATTATTATCAACCTTGACTTATTGAAACAAAGTGGTATATATTAAAAGTATGACACGATTGTTAGTAGATACATCCAGCGATTACCTTGTTATAGTTGTTGCTCGTGATAATAATATCCTTGCAAGCCAGCTTATATATGCAGGTAAGAAAATGAGTGAGTTACTGTTGGAACAGATTAATAATATTTTGCAATCAATATCATTAACTATTGATGATATTGATGAATTTTATACAGGCATTGGTCCTGGTTCTTTTACTGGTGTAAGAATTGGGGTAGCTTTAATATTGGGATTATCATCTGGCTCAAATAAAAAAGCCTATGGTATATCTTCTCTTGATGTGGAAGCAGTAGTTTCATGCAGAGATACATTAAAAACAGCATCACTTTTAAAAGGTGACTGTTATGCAGTCAGGGATTATGATTTTATTAATAATGTGTTTTCTCCATATTATTTAGAAGAAATCATTGATAATATTAGTGATTATACTCTTATAAATAATGGCAGAGCATACTTCCCCAACTTAATGTTTGCAGTGCAGAGTGGTAAATTGTGGGATTTTCGTGCAGAGTGTTTGCCAATATACTTGAGAAAATCAGAAGCAGAGATTAATCTTGATAAGAAAAGCATCTCTTGAAGATTTAGATGATATATATAATATAGAAGTATCATCTTTTGAAACTCCATGGGAAAAGGCTTCAATAGAAGTAGAGTTTTATAAAGATTATGCCAGTATTTATGTATATGAAGTAGATAAAAAAGTTGTAGCATATATTATTACATGGCTTTTAGGTTGTGAAGCAGAATTGATTACTATTGCAGTTGATGAAGGCTGTCGAAGGCAGGGGATAGGCAGAGCCCTTTTTGCCAATGTGAAAATGTTTTATGACGAAAATGTTTTATGGCACTTAGAAGTTGCATGTGAAAATAGTAGTGCAATACAAATGTATAAAAGCTTTGGTTTTGAAATAACTTCAACCATAACAAATTACTATGGAGATGGTAAAAATGCTTTTAGAATGATTTTATCTCCAAATAAAAAATGACAGGAGTTGCAAATATGACAGAAGATAAGTTTGAGCTGTATGAGCTTATTAGTAAAGAAAATACTGAATTTAAAAAACTTTTTGATGAACATATCCGCTTTGAGCAGGATTTAGAGGCTTTATACAGCTTAAAATATTTTCCACCTGAAGTTGAAACAAAAATCAAAGAGATTAAAAGAAGAAAATTACTTGGTAAAGATAGAATGGAGCAAATAATTGCTTCTTATCAATAAAGATATAACACTATAAAGGAGTGTATAAGATTAATGGATAATCGTAATTATTTATTCACATCAGAATCTGTTACAGAAGGTCACCCTGATAAGATGGCTGACCAAATATCTGATGCAATTTTAGATGCTATGTTAAAAGATGACCCTTTCAGTCGTGTGGCATGTGAAACTATGCTTACAACAGGTTTAGTTATTGTTTCTGGTGAAGTAACAACAAAAACTTATGTGGATATTCCTGCTATTGTAAGAAATACTATAGCTGGTATTGGATATACTAGAGCAAAATTTGGTTTTGACTATGAAACATGTGGCGTTATATCTACAATTAATCATCAGTCACCAGATATTGCTATGGGGGTAGATACTGGCGGTGCAGGAGATCAGGGTTTAATGTTTGGTTTTGCCTGCAATGAAACACCAGAACTTATGCCGCTTCCTATTATGCTTGCTCATAAAATTACTATGAAATTGGCAGAAGTTCGTAAAAGCGGTGAATTGGATTATCTTCGTCCAGATGGTAAATCACAGGTAACTATTGAATATAATGGCTTTGAACCAGTAAAAGTTCATACTGTTGTTGTTTCTTCTCAACATTCTAACAATGTTAGTATGGAACAGTTAAAAAACGATATTATAGAAAAAGTTATTAAACCAGTTATGCCTGCAAATCTTTTTAATGAAAAAGAAACTATTTTCCATATTAATCCTACTGGCAGATTTGTAATAGGCGGTCCTATGGGTGATTGTGGTTTAACAGGCAGAAAAATTATTGTTGATACATACGGTGGTATGGGACATCATGGCGGTGGTGCATTTTCAGGAAAAGATGCTACAAAAGTTGACCGTTCTGCTGCTTATGGTGCAAGATGGGTTGCAAAAAATATTGTTGCTGCAGGTCTTGCTAAACGCTGTGAAATTCAGCTTGCTTATGCTATTGGTGTAAGTGCACCTGTATCTATTATGGTAAATACTTTTGGCACAGGTGTTATTCCAGATAATGAAATAGAAAAAATTGTTTCTAAAGTGTTTGATTTAACACCAAAAGGGCTTATTTCTGCTCTTGATTTAAGAAAACCAATATTCCAAAAAACTGCAAGTTATGGTCACTTTGGCAGAGGCGAGTTTGCTTGGGAAGATACACATAAAGTGTCAGAATTAAAAGAATTATCTGGTAAATTAGGGAGTTAATAATGGCTTACGATATTAAAGATATTAATTTAGCTGATAAAGGTAAACAGCGTATTTTATGGGCTGATAAAGATATGCCTGTATTAGCACAAATTAGAAAGCGTTTTGAAAAAGAAAAACCTTTTCAAGGTTTAAAAATGTCATGCTGTCTTCATGTTACAGCAGAAACAGCAAATTTAATGAGAGCATTAACTGCAGGTGGTGCAGATGTACTTTTATGTGCATCAAACCCTCTTTCTACACAAGATGATATTGCTGCATCTTTATGCAGAGATTTTGGAGTAGAAGTTCATGCTGTCAGAGGCGAAGATAATGAAACATATTACAAACACTTATCTTCTGCTATTGCACACAATCCAAATGTAACTATGGATGATGGTGCAGATTTAGTTTCTGAAATCTTAAAAAAACATCCAGAATTATATGACAGGATTTTATGCTCAATGGAAGAAACTACAACAGGTGTTATCCGTTTAAGAGCTATGGAAAAAGATGGAGTTCTTAAATTCCCAGTTATTGCTGTTAATGATGTTCAAACAAAATTTATGTTTGATAACCGTTATGGCACAGGTCAGTCTACTCTTGATGGTATTATCAGAGCAACTGATGTCCTTTTAGCTGGTAAAACTTTTGTTGTTGCAGGCTATGGCTGGTGTGGTAAAGGTTTAGCTTCAAGAGCAAGAGGTATGGGTGCTAATGTAATAGTTACAGAAGTAGACAACATTAAAGCATTAGAAGCAGTGATGGATGGTTTTAGAGTTATGCCTATGATTGAAGCAGCAAAAATAGCTGATTTAATATGCACAGTTACAGGCGATATACATGTTATTAGAGAAGAACATTTTAATGTTATGAAAAATGGCTGTGTAGTGTCTAACTCTGGTCACTTTGATGTAGAAATAGATTTAGTTGCATTAAAGAAAATTGCATCTAAAGTTGAAGAAAATGTTAAACCAAATGTAAATGCTTACTATTTATCAGATGGTAGAGTTATATATGTACTTGCAGAAGGTCGTCTTGTAAACTTAGCATGTGCAGAAGGTCACCCAGCCTCTGTTATGGATATGAGCTTTGCAACTCAAGCATTAGCTTCTGAGTATGCTGTTAAAAATAAAGGCAAACTTGATAAAAAAGTTTATGTTCTTCCTCATGAAGTTGAGCAGCAGATTGCATTTACTAAACTTGAATCAATGAATGTATCAATAGATACTCTTACAGAAGAACAAGTATCATATCTTAATTCTTGGGAAACAGGTACTTAATGGTTAAATCAACAGATTATATTATTATCGGTGCAGGCCCTGCGGGAGTCTGTGCCGCTAATATTCTTTCGAAAAGTGGCAAAAAAATTGTTATAGTTGGTAAAGTTTTAGGTGGTTCATACTGCTCTACTAATAATATTATTTCTGAATCACTTGTTGGACTTTCTAAAATGTTTGAAAAGTTTAGAATCATAAAAGATTCTTTTATTGAAGATGATGTTGCTAATGTGGCTCTTGATTTTAAACGAGTAAAAAAAAATGTAGACAGCAATTTGAATAAGGCAAAAAAGCAGTTTATAGAAGTGATAGAAGATTCGCAGGCAGAATATATTGAAGGAACAGCCTGCTTTACTGATAGTAATATGCTTGATATTACTTTACCTGATAATTCAGTAGTTTCTTATAAATTTGAAAAATGCTTAATTGCAACTGGTGCTGTATCTCCTAAGTCAAGCCTTTGTTTAAGTAAGAAAAATTTAAATATTTA
>CAMWVK010000074.1 GCA_947177675.1 uncultured Mucispirillum sp. | reverse complement strand
GCTTAAAACAGCATTATCACTAATAATCGTTTTATTTTGGTTACTACCATAAAAACTATTTAATATTTCATTCATTATATGATGGGCAATATTATACTCTCTTGTACCAGATATTATTGATAAAAGACTTTCCTGATAGCTGTAATATAAATATGTTTTCTGCACCATATCCAAAAATACTGGATAGTTATCATTTAATTCATTTAAAAAAGTATTAATACAATATGACATTAAAGTTTATTTTGTCCACTCATCAAATGTTTTTGGAAGTTTTGCAAGATATTTTTGCAAGTCATCATCTGAAGTATTTTGCTCTGGAAGTTGTGCATTAAAATCTACATTATTAATGCTGGCATGTGGAAATACAGAACCTCTATTTGAAATAAAATTTTCTTTCCCATTCATTTCTTTTGCTATATTTTCATAAAGCAAATCTTCTGGAAAATTATATTTGTGGTTATTCATACCCCTATCCAAAAAGTATTTTTAATAATACAGTATAATCTTGCAAATAAAAAATATCAATAGATTATTTACTTTTTTAATTTTTAGTATTAATATGCAGTTTAAATTTATTTTTAAGCTAACGAGGATAAAATAATGGGAAAAAATCTTTTTCAAAAAGTATGGGAAAGGCATGTTGCAGGCACTCTTGCAAGCGGTCAGTCTCAGCTGTTTATAGACCTGCACTTACTTCATGAAGTAACAAGTCCACAGGCTTTTGCGATGATTAGGGAGCTTGGTTTAACCGCAGCTCATCCTGAAAGAACTTTTGCTACACATGACCATATAATACCAACAGATAATACTGCCCGCCCCTTTAAAGACAGCTTAGCAGAAGAAATGATGGCAGCTATTGAAAAAAATACTTCTGATTTTGGAATACAGCTTTTTGGTGTAAAAAATAACAGATATGGTGTAATTCATATTGTAGGACCGGAAGAAGGGCTTACTCAGCCGGGTATGACTGTTGCCTGTGGAGACAGCCACACTGCTACTCATGGTGCATTTGGTGCCATTGCTTTTGGAGTAGGTACATCTCAGGTAAGGGATATTTTAGCAACTCAGACTATGAGCATTGCTCCATTTAAAGTTCGCAGAATAGAATTAAATGGCGAAATGGGTAAAGGTGTATATTCTAAAGATTTAATTTTAGCAGTTATTGCCAAACTTGGTGTCAACGGAGGATTAGGCTATGCTTATGAATTTGCAGGCACTGCTGTTGATAAAATGAGTATGGAAGCCCGCATGACTATCTGCAATATGGCTATTGAAGGTGGTGCCCGCATTGGCTATATGAACCCAGATGAAACAACTTTTGAATACTTAAAAGGCAGACCTTATGCTCCACAGGGTGCAGCATGGGATAAAGCTTTAGAATACTGGAGAAATACTGCCAGTGATAAAGATGCTCATTATGATGATATTATAAAATTTGATGTTAATAAAATCACACCTATGGTTACATGGGGCATCACTCCAGAAATGGCAATAGGCATAGATGAAAAAATACCTGAACCAGATACTGACATTATGAAAGAAGCCCTTGAATATATGAAATTTAAAGCAGGCACACCTATTAAAGGCACAAAAATTGATGTTGCATTTATAGGCAGCTGCACAAATGGAAGAATAGAAGATTTTAGAATAGCAGCAGAAATATTAAAAGGCAAAAAAGTTGCTAAATCTGTTAAAGCACTTGCTGTTCCGGGCTCTGTTATTGTAAAAGAACAGGCAGAAAAAGAAGGGCTTGATGTTATATTTAAAGAAGCAGGGTTTGAGTGGAGAGAGCCGGGCTGTTCTATGTGCCTTGCTATGAATCCGGATAAACTTACAGGCGACCAAATATCTGCATCTACTTCTAATAGAAATTTTAAAGGCAGACAAGGCTCTGCAACAGGCAGAACTATGCTTTTAAGCCCTGCAATGGTGGCTGCTGCTGCGGTTGCTGGTGCTGTAACTGATGTTAGAGATATGATATAAGGGGTATAAAAATGACTGGAAATATTAAAGAAATAAAAGGCAAAGCAATACCAATGATTGGTGATGATATAGATACTGACAGGATTATCCCTGCTAGATTTTTACGCTGTGTTACTTTTGATGGACTTGGCAAACAGGCTTTCAGAGATGAAAGATTTGATGAGCAGGGTAATCCTACTGACCACCCTATGAATAAGGCAGAATATAAAGGTGCTAAAATCATATTAAGTGGTAATAACTTTGGCTGCGGCTCATCAAGGGAACATGCTCCACAGGCTATTAAAAGAGCTGGTTATGAAGCAGTAATTGCTGAAAGCTTTGCAGAAATTTTTTATGGCAACTCATCAGTATTAGGGCTTGTATGTATCACTATGCCAAAAGCAGAAATCAGCGAATTTGCTTCTTATATTGAGAAAAATCCTGATATAGAAGTTATCATAGATATAGAAAAAGCAGAAATTAAAGCTGGGGATAAAATATATAAAGCAGGTATTAAACCTGCACTGCAAAAAAGTCTGCTTGACGGCACTTATGATACAATCTATGAACTTATGAAAAATCAGGATAAAGTAGAAGAAATGGATAAAAACCTGCCTCCAAAATGCTTTAATTAATTTATATATGGAGAAATAATATATGAAACAATTATTTATGGCTTTAATGCTGTGTTTATTTATCTTTCCTTCTTATGCAAATGCTGAAAAATGTGATTATATATTTACTGATGATGAAATTGAAAAAGAATTAGATAATTTACTAGAAGGTGGAACATATAAAGATAAAACAGCATCTGGTGTCTTTTGTGTTGCATATGAAGATTTAATTAAATTACAATTCAACCTAAAAGATGGCAAAATAAATGGTGGAATGGGCATCAATGTATACTATGAAAAAGATAAGCCTGCCATTGAAGTCTATACCAATGACTATAATTTATTCAAATATGTTGATGAATTATATGATGATAATGATATGCTAAACTTTGAAGTTTTAAAAAATAAAAAAATAGATGTAACAAGTAAAGTATATTATGAAAATGGTAATGTTGCTATGACATGTAATATGAAAAATGGCAATGGAGATTGTATTTCATATTTAGAAAGTGGTGCAATGGAAATGTATTTACCTATTTCAAATTATGCGATTAATGGAATAACTGAAGTATATGATGAAGATGGTAAACTTTGGTCAACAATTACATATAAGGACGATAAAATTATATCTGCAGAATGTGCCAATACGATTTCTGCACGCCTAAGACCAGGTGGCCTTAAATGGACTAAAGCTGAAATATCTAATTGGGAAAATGGATTAGAAGTGAAATGTGGATATTAAATGGCGAATAAATAAGAGCTGTTTAACAGCCCTTTGAAATTATCCAAAAAATAGAGAATAAAACGAATAAAATGTCTTAACTGTTGATAAGTTGTATGCGTATCACTGTTTAAGCTGTCATAGATTAAAAAGATTTATATGCTTTAAGATTCTTCGCCTATGGCTCTGAATGACATATAATAAGCATAGATGGATTTATTTGGGTTTCCGTGTTTTTTTAAATCCATAAACGAGTGTATTTTACAAAAGCTGTCTTTTCCTGCCCGAGTAGGCAGGAAAAAGAAAAGCAGATTTATGATTTAAAAATAAAAATTTAATAATTTTCTTCGGTCGTTTCACTATTTCAAGAATATATATTCTACTAGCTTTGTTCAAAATTTTTGGGTAAGTTCACTTTTTTAATATTCTAATCTACAAGTTTTTCTTTTAATGTTTCACACATTATATTATCATTATCATAAAACTTACAGCCGAAATTATCTTTTGATGCACAAAGCTTATCATTTATCATAACATAGCCTGCAATATTTTCATCTTCTAAATATGAAAAAGCATCTTCTTTTGTTTCTGCATTTTTTATAAAATCAATACACTTATTTAATGTATTTTCAAAAAGATAATCAGGGTTAGTGCAGCCGCTTACAAAAAGAGTGCTTTCTTCATAAAATTCTTCCGGATATTCCTGCTCCATTTCTGCTAAATTTGATAAACCTGATGCATACTTATCATCAAGCATCATAAACTGCATATATATTTTTGCCAGATATACATTTTTAAATGCTTTAACTGATTTATATTTATAAAGGTTATTTAAAAATGTCTGCTGATAGTCATCTAATATATATTTATTTTTATATATTTCCCACTGAGCAAACTGCTCTATATTTTCATAAAGCCCAGAGTTTATACCATATAATGAATAACTTTGACCTGCTTTATATATAAGGGTTTCTTTAATCTTCTTATCATTTTCAGAAAAGTTTAATGTATCTGTTATCTTATTAATACTGCTTAAAAATGACAACTGCCTTTTATATTCCTGCATGCCCTGCTCGTGGCTGTAATATGGCTCTTTATATTCACTTAAATAATCATATACATTTATTTTTTCATTATAAAGACTTTTAAGGGGAATTAAATACAGGTCTACATAATCAAGCAGAGATTTTGCTATAGTTTCATCTGTCATATTATCCTGATACTGTGCAGATGTAATAAGTGAAAGCATTGAAAGCAAATCCATTTTAATACTAAAACGGAAAGTGATGTATTCTGCATAATTATAGTTTTCAAGCGACTTAATAATAGTAATATTATCAATAACCTGCTCTGATAATGTATCTATCTTCATAAGTTTGCTTTTATACTGTGCATATACTTCATTATCATTTTGGAAATTCTTTAAAGATACTTCATCAACAAGAGGTTTTAACTGTTTAATTAATGCTGTAATATTTGCTGTTACTTCTGTTTTTGGGAGTTCGTATGAACTGTTGTTATTGCTTTGCTTTTGAACCAGCAAGAAAGCCAATATTATTATTAATACACCAGTTAAAGCTAATATATATTTCATAAACTAAACCTTTTTATAAATATTTATATGCTTTTATAGTATAAATATTTTACATAATATGTCAAAAAGTTTTTTAAATATAAAATTGTGCTGCGACACCTAATGAGTAAGTTATTAAGTATAATCTTTTTAAATATTTATGCTTGACATTCCCCCCCCCGTGATATAATGGGCAGAAAAATATTAAAAGGAGCTTACTATGCAAAATAAAAAATTAATTATAACATTACTTTTTGCTGTTTTATCAATTTTTACGATAACTGCCTGCAGTGACAGTAGTAATGAAAGTAATAGTGGCGTAAATAATGGCGGCGGTGGCACAGTCCAACCAGAACCTGAGCCAGAGCCAGAGCCAGACCTAAATGTTGTAAAAGAGTTTTATCACTTTCTTACTTGGGCTGATAATTCAAATGATTTGTATTCCCAATATGCAATTTTATATGATGGTTCACTTTACGCTTGGGGTAATAATAATCATGGTCAGCTGGGGGTTGGACTTACTGATAAAGATGTATTATATCAAAATGATAAGAAAAAAGTTAATATTCCTGGTAAAGTAATTCAGCTTATAGCTGAAAATGAACCTGTCCTTAATAGTTCTACCTCAATGTATGATACTACATCTTCATTTTATGCAATAACAGAAAATGGGGAACTTTATGTATGGGGTTATAATGGCTCTGGTCAACTGGGAGTTGGTGACAAAATAGATAGAAATACACCTGAAAAAATAAATTTATCAGGAAAAATTAAGACATTAAAAACTAGTGAAGGATTAGTTTATGCAATACTGGAAGATGGTTCACTTTATGCATGGGGTAATAATTATTATGGTCAGCTAGGGGTTGGTGATGATATGGGTAGAGATACACCTACTAAAGTAACTGCAATTACAGGCATGATTAAGGAATTAATAACAAATAACTACTATTCAACTTATGCAATAATGGAAGATGGTTCTCTTTATGCATGGGGTAAGAATGGTAGTGGTCAGCTAGGGGTTGGTGATAAAGTCAATAAAAATACACCTACACTAATTAGTGGTATTTCTGGCAAAATTAAGACATTAAAAACTAATTATCAATCTATATATGCTATTGCAGAAGATGGTTTACTTTATACTTGGGGCAGGAATCTCCATGGTCAACTGGGGATATACAGTTTTGGTCAATATATTAATGCACCTAAAAATGTTAAGTTGCCTAATAAAGTTAAAGAACTGATAACATCTTCTTCCTCTGCTTATACTATACTGGAAGATGGTTCACTTTATGCATGGGGTAAGAATGAAGATGGTAAACTGGGTATTGGACTAAGTGATGGCACTACTATACATGCTCCAAAACAAGTAACAGGTATTAATGGCACTATTAAAAAGCTAATAACTGGTTCATCAGTTTATGCCTTAATGGAAGATGGCTCACTTTATGTATGGGGTAAAAATGAAAGTAGTCAGCTGGGGGTTGGTGATATAGTAAATAGAAATACACCTACGAAAGTAAATTTACCTAGTAAGATTAAAGAACTAATAATAGATAGTTCATCTGCTTATGCCATACTGGAAGATGGCTCACTTTATGCATGGGGTAATAATTATCATGGTAAACTGGGGGTTGGAAAAAGTACCAACACTATATATACACCAGAACAAGTAACTGGTATTAATGGTACTATTAAAGAAATAAGTAATTCAACATCTGGATATGATATGACTATATATGCAAATGGATATTTCCTAACTGAAGATGGTTTGCTTTATGTAACAGGTTGGGAAGATTCAAACTATCCTGTAAAAATAGAATTTAAAGAGAAATAATGATAGGGAGAAACATTATGAACAAACCAAACTTATTTGAAATAGGTACAAAGGAACTTGCTCAAGATGCATTTTTAACATGGCTTATATCCTATGCCGATAATCAATATATAGGACATAAAGAATTAAACACTTTAGCAAAAGATTTTATTAAAATGATGATTGGCAATAATAACTTAAATATAGAAAAAGTATATTGCTGGAGACAATGGGAAAAAATAGATATATCTGTTACAGTTAATGATAAATACTTTATAATCATTGAAGATAAAACTGGAACAAACCAGCATGGAAACCAGTTAGCAAATTATAAAGTAAAAGCACAAGACCACTGTAATAAAAATAATTTAGAGCTTATATGCATATTTCTTAAAACAAGAGATGACAGCACATATACAATTAACTCTGTAGAAAGAGAAGGATATAAATA
>CAMWVK010000073.1 GCA_947177675.1 uncultured Mucispirillum sp. | reverse complement strand
GTCATAATATTGTATTTTTTCATAGTTTTCTTGATATTTTTTTATTTCATCTTCACTCATGTTTTGTTTTTTTTCATCAGTTAAAGGTTCACTGTACTTTTCTCTTAACTCATCTTTATAAGAAATTTCTGTTGGATTTAATGCATTAATTAAAGTGTTATATTTAGAAGCAAATTCAGCAAGAGCTGTTACTGCTTTATCTGTATCTATTTTCACATTAAATACAGTAGTTCCTGTTGTATTAATAGTGAAAGACATACCGGGTACTACATCATTTACTTCATTACTGTTTCTTGTGTATTTAACACCATTCATAGTAAAGATGGCATCTTTTCCTTCTGTTCCAATGGTAGTTTCAGTAGTTTGATTATATAATAAACCTGCTGAAAGAAGAAATGTAGAAGTATCATTTGCACCACCTACTTTTATTCTTTCTCCATTTGTGCTTGTTAAAGAAAATTTATCTGTTGTAGAATCATAAGTCATGATAACATTTGCACCAGATTTATTTACTTTATTTATTACATCATCTATACTGTCATTATCAATATCTATATAAATAGATACACCATTAATAGTAAATGTGCCGCTTTTTATAGGATATGTAAAAGAAGGGTCAAGTCTAGATATTGTAGTAGATGTATCAAGTGAGCCTTTATTATGCCCACGGACATAGGTTGCACCACTGTTTAATCCAACTTTGAAAATTTTAAAAAATTGGGATGTGTCAGTATCATTTCCCAATGTTAATTCGGCTGCTCCGCCTTTATTGTTACTTATTTGAAAAATATTTTTTTCATAATCATACGACATAGTAACACCAGCACCAGAGCTGTTTACTTTCGCCATTAATTCATTTGGTGTAAGTTTAGTGTAATCTTCTATTTCTATTTTTACTCCGTTAATGTAAAATACTCCATTTAAATTGCTGAAAACAGTGCCATCATCAAAAAAAGTATTACCAGCAGTTGTTGTTGAGCCAATTTTAGTATTAAGCCAGTTATCAATTTCTGCTCTATCTACAGTGGGATTTGCATTTTCAATTTTATCAAAAGTATCACCATAGAATGTAGTATATGTTTCAGGTCTGCATACTGTAGAAGAATCTTGATAAATTTGAAAAGAACCTTCTTGCAAGCCATCAACACCGAATTCAAGTGTGCCTGGAGCAAAGAAACCACCTTGTTCAGCAGAATTCAATTTCATCTGCAGTAAAGTTCCTGTGGACTGTGACTGCTTCATATAATCTAGACCAAGTTTTTTTAGCAGTTTAGCTTCATCTGTTGCTGGATTAGTTGGGTCATTAACAGGAACCATACCCATAATTTTTAAATCGCTTGCAGTATCTGAATTATGAAAAGAGAAGTGTATTCCATTCTCACTGCTAACTTTAATGCTAATTTTATTGTTAATACCATGGCTAGCAGAAAGCTGTTGGTTAATTTGTTTTGTTATATCAGCTGCAATTTCATCTAATGATTTTTCTGCTTCATAATCCATATTTATAGAAATAGTTTCTTCTATTCCGTTGTATTCATATTTAAGCTCAAAATTTCCCTCAATATCCGTTTTTATTTTTTTATTACTTTTATCATATATTGTCTCATCAATAGTTTGTGCTTGAAAAGCTATAGACGGATTTACAACCATAATATTTGTAATTTCTTTTGTAGACATTGATTTATAAGTTGCCTGCAAACCTAATTGATTTATCAGCTTTGTAGTGGGTGTTGGTTGATAAGAGGGGTCTGTCGGATCACCTTTATCATTTATGTCAATCAATTCCAGTATTTCAATATTATTTTGGGTATCCACATCATAAAATGAAAAGTTAAAACCTTCATCATCAAGGTTTATTGTTACTTTCATTTTTTGAGCACCATCGTTACTGTGTATTGCATCTAATTGTGCATTTAATTGTGAATCCAAATCAGCCGCTATTTTGTTTATTGATGTTCCTTTGCTATATTCCATTTTAATAGGAATATCATATTGTTCGCCATTATATTTATATATTAAATAAAATTCACCATTAATGCCTGATTTTAGATCGCCATTACCATCAACAAGAGCTTTATCAACCTTATCTGCATGGTTTACCATATAAGTATTATTTAAATTTCCTTTGAATGTATCTTTTGCAAACCATTTATCATATCCATAATTAGAACCTTTATATATATCAACTGTATGTGTTCCTTCAAGCTGGTCATAATGAGAATAGGATGGTGTAAAGCTGCTGACGCCCGCTCCGGTTTTTGTTAGAACTTTATTTGTATATATACTTGTAGCATAAGCTGGCTCTGCAACTTGATCTACTTTTAATGTATATGTTCCCGGAGGTGTTGTGATAGAGGCAGTAGCAGAAGCTACAGTTTCTACAGATGAAGAAGTTGTTTTACTTTTAAAAGTGGATTCCATTTTTAAGTTTAACATAGAATTTTTAATATCTGTTATCATAGTGATAAAGTTGTTATATACAGTTTTTTCATAATTTAATTCATCTATCTGCTGATTTAGTCTAGTAATTGGTGCTTTTGCTGATGTCATGTAAGCTTCAATAATAGCATCTGTATCCATACCACTCATTAAACCACTTACTCGTAAACCTTCCATATATCCTCCATATAAAAGGAATCCATATTTTGTTATTATATTCGTCAAAAGTATGAATTACTTTAATCATTTTCATAAGTATATCAGTAGGAAATTTTTTCCACATAGCTGTGGAAACATTTTTCCAATCATTTATTAGCATAAACCGTGCCGAAAATGATAAGTCAATAAAATATTGAAAAAAATATAAAAATATATATACTAAACAAGCTATTTATGTATGAGGTAAAGTATGGGACAGATAAAAGCAGTAATATATGACTGTGATGGCGTAATAGTAAACAGTGATAATGCAATAATATCATATTATTCATGGCTTGCAGAAAAAAGCGGTGTGGAAATACCTGACTGGTCTGATGAAAAATTTAAAAGAATTGTTCTTTCATATACTGAAGATGGTATAGTGGATGTTATATCAAAAGGAAATCAGGAAATAAAAGAAAGAATATATAATATTATAAAAACAGAGCAGTATAAATCAGGTTTTGAAGATATAATATTAGAAGATACACTGCCAGCAGCTCTTGATTTATTAAAAGAAAAGGGTATATTTATGGCTGTTGATACTAACAGAGGCCGTTCTTTATCTGATTTATTAACTTATTTTAATATAAGAGAATATTTTTCATATCTTATTACATCAAGAGATGTGGAGAGCCCTAAACCAAGCCCTGAAGGTGTATATAAAATATGTGATTATTATAATATAGAGCCTAAAGAAGTGCTGTTTTTAGGGGATTCTATGACAGATTATATGGCAGCAAAACAAAGTGGAGCATTTTTCCTGTCATATAAAAACCATTTAAATAATACCCCTATTATTAATGACCATAAAGATATTATAAAATACCTATATTAAAATTGATTATATATTTGCATAAAAAGTTCCGTCTGTTTTTGGCAGTAAAAAGTTTTATCGTTTATAGTATATTTAAAACAGTGCAGGCAGAGTCTTTCAAAAGGCAGCCCGTTATATAACTTATCGCCTATTATAGAATGGTTTAAATAATCAGAAAATGCTCGCACCTGATGTCGTGCAGCTTTTTTAAGAGTAACTTCTATAAGGCTTATTTTTCCGTTATATTTAATTTTTTTCATAACTGCTGGAAAACCTGTATCATTATTATCTAATATTTTTACCTTTTTTTTGTCTGCGGCATCTATTTTTTTTGATATTTCAATATATTCTGGAAATTCACCATTTACAAAGGCATAGTATGACTTAGAAATGTTATTAAGCTGTATGTTTTTATTTATCATACCTATAATACCATCAGCTTCATAATCAAGCCTTGAAAGTGGATTATATTCAGGGAAGTTTTTATAAATATCACTGACAGTTAAATCATCATCAATATGCAGTCTTTCAGAATGAAGAAAAGGGGGTTTATATAGAAATACATAATTATAATCAAGATAGAGCAGATAATCAGATAAGTTATAATCTAACTGTTTTATATTAAAATCTGCACTAATATATTCTGTGCCGTTTATGTCTATATCTTTTTTAATAATTCGTTTGTCAATAGATATTAAGCCGTTTTTTACAGCTTCTTTTGCCTGTCTTCTGGAAATTTTAAACTTTTCTGCACAATATACTGATAATCTCATAATGTATCTATAACAAGATTTCTATTATATTTCAATAATATATTGCAACTTTTTTTTATATGCAATATAATTAACTATGATAGAATACAGATTACAAACACTTCCTGATGTTCTTCGTATTTTATTAGAAGAAGCAGAGGCTTTCATCGGAGAAGAAGAATTTAAAGGTAAGAAAACTTATTTAATATACTCAAGTGATGATATTTCTGATATTTTAAATGAACTTGGTATTCCTTTTGAGTCAAAAGATACTGAAGAAACAGGCTGGCAGGAAAAATGGAAAGAATATATTCAGGAAGATTATCTCACCAGTGATATTTACTTTATTTTTGAAAAAGGTAAAAAGTTTGAAGATAACAGGCGGACTTTATATATTAATCCATCCCTTGCATTTGGAACAGGGGCTCATCCTACAACAAAAATTGCAGCCAGACTTTTAAGTAGAGTATGCAGCAATAAAAATATCCTTGATGTTGGAACAGGCAGTGGAATATTAGCAATTGCTGCCTCTATGAATAATGCACTGCATATTGATGCTTTTGATATTGACCCAATGTCTCTTGATAACTGTCTTGAAAATATTAAATATAATAACTGCCCAAATATTGATGCTTGGACTGGAGATATAGCAGATATAAAAGATAAATCTTATCATATAGTATGTGCTAATATTATTTCCAGTGTTTTACTTGCAATAAAAGATGATATTAACAGGCTTGCTTCTGAATATATTATATATTCAGGTATATTAGACAGCGAATTTGACAGCATTAAAGATGAATTGTGTATTGGTTATCAAATAGATGAGCGTTTGACTATTAATGAATGGACTGGTGTGAGGCTTAAAAAATGTTAGCTGTTATTGGTGATGTTCATGGCTGCATAAAAACATTAAAGAAACTATACTATACTTTGCTTGATAAATATTTAATTCACCGCATTGTTTTTCTTGGAGATATTGTAGATAGAGGGCTTTATTCTAAAGAAGTAGTAGAGTTTTTAATGGACAGGCAGGGTGAATGCTTAATGACATACCTTCGTGGAAACCATGAAGATATGCTTATTAATTCAGTATCAAATGAAGGAAGATATCCAGATTTTATTTGGCATGAAAGGGTAGGATTAAGCACCGTTGCTTCTTTTATGGGTATAACTATGAAAGAAGCTGCAAAAAAAACACAGTGGGAAATAACACCTCATTTTCTACCATATATGAAATTTTTTAACGGATTTCAAGAATATTACATTGAACATACTAAAAAGCATAAATTTCTATTATCTCATGCAGGTCCTGCGTTTTTTGATATGCCGCCTAATAAACAATATAGCAAATGCAGTGAAGAAGAAAAAATAAGGCATTATCCTTATCTGTGGCATACAAAAACAAAAACTTATAAATCAATGTATTTTGATTATATTCTTATAAATGGTCATGAAGCAATAGTTAATAAAAACTCTACTGCTGAAGAACTAAATAATGCTGCTCCATTAATACATAAAGACAGTGCAGGGAAAGTGATAAGTATTAATATAGATACTGGCTGCTGTTATGGTGGCAAATTAACTGCTTTAATTATAGATGAAAATGGAAACTACACTTTTGAGCTAATTAAATGCGACGATTAAGACGAGTTTATTTTGATGGTGAAATATCACCTGTTATAGAGCTTGATGAAAACCAGTCAAGAAAATTAAAAACAGTTCTGCGTGCAGAGCAGGGCGATATTGTAGAAGTATTAACAAAGGAATATTTAGCTGAAGGGGAAATATATATTGCAGGCAAACGAGGTGTTCAGGTTCGTATATTCAACAGCCGGCCAGTTATAAAGCCTGATTATAAGTTTACGGTATATCAGTGTATAGCTAAACGAGAATATATGGACTTTATTATAGAAAAATATTCAGAACTTGGAGTAACAGATATTATTCCTGTAATTTCAAACAGAAGTTTAGGTTCTTTGAAATCATCAGCTTATGAAAGATATGTGCAGATAGCAAAAGAAGCCGCAATGCAGTGCGAAAGAGAGATTGCAGCTGAAATATTCCCTGTTCAAAAATTAGAAAAAATTAAACCAGCAGCAGATGAAAATATATTATTTCATGAAAGGTTTGGTGAAAAATTTATGCCTGAAATAACTTCTAAAAATGTATCTATGATAATTGGACCAGAAGGTGGTTTTACTGACAAAGAATATAATTATCTGATAAATGCAGGGTTTAAAGCATATACACCAATTAATACAATATTAAAGGCAGAAACTGCTGCAGTGCTTTTTGCCGGAATGATTAGGCTTTCTATATAATGGATAATCATTTAAAATATATGCAGCTTGCATATTTTGAAGCACAAAAAGCATCAAATATTATGGAAGTTCCTGTTGGAGCAGTTATTGTTAAAGAAGATAAAGTAATAGGTGCAGGGTATAATAAAAAAGAAACTAATAAAAACCCTTTACGCCATGCAGAAATGGAAGCAATATATGAAGCATGCAGAAATACAGGTGACTGGCGTTTAAACGGTGCTTTTATGTATGTTACTGCAGAGCCATGTATAATGTGTGCTGGTGCAATTTTACATGCTAGAATAGATAAAGTATATTTTGGAGTAAATGAGCCAAAATTTGGCGGTGTTTTATCAGTTGCAAATATTTTTGATATGAATAAATTAAACCATAAAGTAGAATACTTTTCTGGTATAATGAGCGAAGAAATAAGCCAAATGATGAAAGATTTTTTTGTAAAACTACGAAATACTAAATGTTAGGATTATCATAGTATATTTATGGAGCCTGTGAAAAAAAGTCTGTAAAATTTATTTTCTATGATTATCTTTTTATATATCCTGATATATGATTAAAGAGTAACAGCAAGTATATTAAGAGCAAGACTTTATTTTTTCATATCTTATAAAATCTAAAAATGATTGCAGCTGATGAAACAGTCATTAAAGTTATCATAAAAGATATCATTAG
>CAMWVK010000072.1 GCA_947177675.1 uncultured Mucispirillum sp. | reverse complement strand
TAATAATATTACAATAAATATGCCTAACGGTGGCACTGATAGCCTAACAAATATTACAAATGCTGTAGAAACTGGTATTAATAAAGCTAATTCTATATCACCAGCATTGCTTTTGAATGGAGCTCAATAATGGCTTTTACATTACCACGATTTTCACTGCAATCAATAGCATCTATTAGAAGAGCGATTCGTATTGAAAACAATGGTGTAATATTTCCTGTAATATTTATTGAAGATAAAGAAGATTGTGTGTGGGAGATACCACAGCATCCAGTAGATGCTAATATGAAAATTAGTGATACAATTTGGTCTACACCTGCAAGGCTATCATTTACAGGATATGTATCTATTATGAAGTATCAACTTGTACTGCAAATGATAGATAGTGCATTAAAAGCTAATCAGTTATTCACTGTATATTATATGGGTGGCGTATATAATAATATGCAGTTTTTATCATTATCTAAAGTATCTAATGCAGATAATGCATCAAGCTATAAGCTGCAAATAGAAATGCAGCAGATACCATTTGTTATGCCACTAACTACTGCTATTACAGCTGCACAAGCTGCAAGTGTCCAGGATGCAGAAACAAGTTTATTAGGGCAGGCTCAGGCGACCGAAGTAAAAGATAATAAAACTCTTGCATTAAAGTTTGTAAATATGATTGCAGGGTAAATTTATATGACTATTTATGAAATATCTTTACCAGAGAATACACCAAACTTTGAAATTACTACAGTTATTGCTGATGAAAATTTAAGAATAAGAATACGCTCTTTAAATAATAAAACTTACATGGATTTAATAGTAAATAATAATGTTATTTTTCAAGGTTTAAGATGCGATGCAAATGTAAACATGACTGAATGCTATAAATATAAAGGCGTAAAAGGTAATTTAGTGTTTGATACAGAGAGTGCAGCAGATATCTACTATACAGGCTTTGGCAGTGACTACAAATTATATTACATTGTAAACTGATAAGGTGATTTATGAATTTATCATATTCTGCCCTTTTTAAAAGAAAAGTATCACTTAGCCTTCAAGTGAATAATGTTATTAAAACATATTCTGATGCACTTGTAGATAAGTTTAACTTAAAAATAGATTTCAATATTACAAAAACAATGGGTAGTCTTGGTGATAGAGGCACAATTACAATAACAGAGCTGCCGCTTGAAGATGCTGGTGCATTGTCCACCTGCATGATGAATATAGGAAAAGAAAAGCCGCTGCGGAACTATGTGCAGCTGATGGCTGGTTATGAATCAGACTATGGAGTTATTTTTACTGGTGGAGTATTTAAAGTATCATCTAATTTAGATACTCCAGATATGAGTGTAACTCTTGATGTGAAGCCGGGATATGATGCATCAAGAATTTCTCAAATAGAAATAAATGAAAAGCCTGCAACGCTTATGAGTATATGCCAAAAAGCAGCATCTGTATTAGAAGCACCGCTAAACTTTACAGCAGAAGATAAAAATTTTAGTGAGTTTAACTTTAAAGGCACAGTGTTCCAGCTTTTAAATAATCTACAAAGGACAGTGCCGAATACAAAAAGAATATATTACAGCGATAATATATTAAATGTAGAAGATACTGCGATTCCTGGCAGTGATGTTATTTTAATCAGTGGTGACAGTGGTCTAATTGGAACACCACAAGCATCGATGCAGGGTATTAATTTTAAATGCTTATTGATGCCAGGATTAAAAGTCGGCGGCATGGTGCAGATACAAAGCCGCAAGCTGCCATTATTAAATGGACTTTATAAAATACAAACATTGCAGATGCAGGGTGGTAATAGAAGCAACCCTTATTTTTGCAATGTTTTTGCAATTAGGATGTAAAAGAATGGAAGATAAAAAAGATTATTCAAGTTTTGGATGGGCTGAATCTGCAACACCTGATGATATTATTAATGCAGCTATCCGCTTAGGTATTGAGAATATGGTAAATACTTCATCTATTGCTCGTGTTACATCAGTGAATGAAAATACTGTAGATTTAGAGCTGCTCAATGGTGATAAAGTTATTAATGTGCCACTTTGTGCCAGCAGTTTTAATGGATGGACAATATCATTACCAATTAAACAAGATGATACAGGCATAGTATTTTTTACAAAATATGAGATTAGTAATTATAAATCAACTGGGCAATTTAGCGGGGAATCCCTTTCACCTTACTCACAAAATAATGGAGTATTTGTGCCGTTTGCTTTATTTAAACAGCCGGCAATTAATGATGATATTATTATATCCAATGAAAAAATAAAGCTAACAATAAATGCTGATAATGAAGTGTTGTTTACTTGTGAAAAAGACAGTGGAACACTTACTATTAATTTTAATAAAGATAATGAAATAGATATAAATAATGAAAAAGCAAGTGTTTTAATAGATAAAGATGGTGGAGTTACTGTTACATGTGAAAGTGATATATCTATTGATACAAAAAAAGATGTAAATATTACATGTAATAATGCAAGTATTGAAGCGAAACAAGATGTAGATATTGCTTGCAATAATGCAGCTATTGAAACAAAAGGAAATGCAGAGATTAAAGCTGGTGGAAATGTAACGGTAGAAGGTACAACTGTAGCTTTTTGCGGTGCTACTGCTGCTCAAGGTGCTGTTGCAGTTGGAAGCCCATGCCCACTTACTGGAACACACAGCAAAGGTTCAAGTAAAGTTTTTGCACCAGGAATATAAGGAGAGAAAATATGCCACTCGCAGGAAGTGATGCTGCCTTAAAAAGTTTAATGAAAGCTGCTTTTCAACAAGCAGCATCTGCTTATGAAAACGGTGATAGTAGTGCTTACTTAGATAAATTATGTGATGGTTTAGCAAAAGCAGTTATAAATCATATAATAGCAAATGCTCAGGTGCAGACTACCGTTACAGGAACATGTTCTACGGGACTTATCGCAGGAACAGGGACAGGAAAAATATTATGAGTTTATCTTTTCAACTAGATAGTAATAATAACATTGTTCATAACAGCAATTTTATTTTTATATCAGATAAAGCAGCATTAGTGCAGGATATAAAAACTCGCCTTTATATGTATAAAGGCGAATATCCTTATAATAAAAATCAAGGCATAGATTATATAGGTTATATGAGAGATAATAACGAGCAAGGATTATTAGCTGCTATTCAATCAAGAATATTAGAAGATTCAAGGGTTTCCAATGTAACATTTGAAACTTCAAAAGAAAGTAACAATCTTAAAATTGTTTTAACTATTACAGGTGGCGAGGAGGTGTCGTTTGAGCTGGATTAAAAGTGATAATGGGTTAAAAATAAGTGATACTTCTTCTATTTTAGAACAAGTGCAGAACGTATTTTTACAAGCGTTCCCAAATTTGAATATAGAACCATCAACACCGCAAGGACAGATAATAACATTTATTACAGAGCTTTTTACAAAAGCACAAACCGATGTATTAGAGTTTGCTAATGTAATTTTAAACGGTGGTACTGGAATTTGGCTTGATGCTTATTGTAAAACTTATTACGGCATTATTAGAAAAACAGCATCAAAGGGCTCTGTAACTGCATTAATTTCTGGAACGATTGGCACAATTATCCCAGCAGGATTTACTGCAAAATCTGGCGATTATGAGTTTGAAACAATATCTGAATATATAATTGCATCAGGCGGCAATGTTTATGCTGAACTTTTTGCTAAAGATGATGGTGATTTTAGTGTGAATATAGATACATTAACAACTATTATTACACCAGTGACTGGTGTGGAACGCATCACAAATCCTTATGAAAGTGTAGCTGGAAGTGATATAGAAACAGATAATGAATTAAGATTAAGAGCTGCTAACAGTCTTACATACAGAGCAACTTCAATATTTGATGGAATGCTTGCTCAAATTTTACAGCTTACAGGTGTTTCTAAAATTGCAGGTAAAGAAAATAATACTAAAAATAGTGTTTCTTATAAAGGTATTATGTTAGAGCCAAACAGTATTGCAGTAGTTGTAAAAGGTGGTGATTTAAATGCCATAGGTAAAGTAATATTAGAAAATAAAACTGTTGGTGCTGACGTGATGGGTGACATAGATATCAATGTTTATGAAGAAATTAGTAAACAAACATCAACAATGAGAATATACCGCCCTAATCAAGTTGCATTAAAAGCAGAGCTGCAAGTAGCTATCAATAATTTAACTACTCAAGATTATGCTGAACAGCTAAAAAAACAAATAATTAATATAATTGATAGCTATAATATCAATGATGAAATTATACCTTTTCAAGTAGCATCAAGCTTATCACTTATGAATGTAAAATTAGTAGACTTTAAAATGGGACTTGTTTCTGCATCTGCTACATATAACCCTATTCAATTAAATTTTACAGATGAAGCTACAATTTCATCAGCAAATATTGTGGTGTCTACTTATGAATAAAATTCAAGACCAATATAAAAATACAAATATTGAAACTCTTATTAATGGGTTAACAGAGCTATATAATAAGCTCATCACTCAGCCATTAAAGGAATTTTATGACAATATATATAATTTAGATACTGCAAAAAATATAGGACTTGATTTGTGGGGCGAAAGATTAAACTTTCCTCGTACAATTAAATATATTGATGAGATAACTGAAAAGGAATCGGCTGTAACATTGCAAGATGATGAGTATAGATTAATTTTGCAAATAGTAACTTTAAAACTATATACAAAAATGAGCGTTCCAGGAATTAATAAAACATTAAAAGAGTTATTTGCATTCTACAATGCAAGAGCTTATACAGTAGATAATCAGGATATGACCTATGTAAATTTTGTATTTCTTTGGGAAATTCCTGATTATCTTAAGCAGGCATTTAATAATTATGACTTACTGCCACATCCGATGGCTGTTGGTACAAGATATAGAGAAGCATTTGCTCAAATTTTTGGGTTTAAAGGACAAAATTTATCGAACAACTTTTATCGTACAATATTTCATAAAAGAGAAGATGGAGGTAATGAATAATGGCAAATTTAGATTTAAAATATAAAATCAATGTTCCGTTTGCTGATAAAGGAAATAGAGATGATATTCCAGATACAAGCTCCGATGGTTTAGTGAATAATACAGATGGTTTAGGAATTAAATATGAACAAGAAATTCCTGAAGGCGGTGAATATTTTAAAAGAGAAACATTTAATGGTATATTATATAAAGTGTATACAGCTGTAAAAGAATTGCAAGATTTCGCTATTACCGCAGGATTTCCTGTAGATATGACTAAAGCATTAAATATATTACCAATTACAAATGGTGGCACTGGAGCGAATAATGCAGCAAAAGCTCGTGAAAACTTAAAGCTTGGCAGTTTAGCAACAAAATCCACTATAACATCCGCAGATATTACTAATGGGACAATAGTAAATAATGATATTGCAAATTCTACTATTACTGGAGCCAAAATAGCAAATAATACAATAACAGATAATAAGCTTTCTGGTACTATATCAGTATCCCATGGAGGAACAGGTAATGATTATGGGAAATCTCAGTATATATCAAATGTTGATATATATAAATTATTTGGCTTAAAAGCGGGACAATCCTATACTACTCAACAATTAGTCGATATTATCGCAAATAATTATAATAAATATACAGGGTTAATGGCTACTAGTTATATATGGACAAGTGGCTCAAGTGGAGCTCATATAATAGATTTACCATATAATCCATCAAGCTTGTTAATAAAAATTATTGATACAAACAGTATAATATTAAGAGCATTTCCAGCATATGATTCTTATGATTTTGCCATAGGTGTTGTAAATAGTGGTAAATTTAGAGGCTGGGTTAGGTCAAATAATATTGATTTTAGAATATATGGAAGAAGTATAAATGCAATACCACCATTGATTTCAAACAATGCAGTGGGTGCTGTTATATCATTGGGTAGTGAAACGGGAACACAAAAACTACCAGCCGGAGGCACTTGGTTTTTTTACTATATGTTACAGTATGAACCTGACAAGAATTTTCATGGAGATAGTTATGTCGGAATACAAGCTGGTGGCACTACCGTTGGTGTAAGTGGAAGTATTTATCGAATGAATGGTTGGGCAATAAAAATTGCATAAGGAGATTAAAATGGAGCTTACTTTTATAAATTCAATTAGTAATATTAAAAGAAAAAATGATAATACATTCATAGTGGATTATAATGGCATGCCTTATCACATTATTCCAGAAATGAGAAGTGAATATACAGCTGTATATGAATATGTGAAAAACAACCCTGATGTCTGTACTGATTACATAGAACCAGTGCAAGAGCCGACATTAGAAGAAAAAGCAGAAATAGAAAGATATAAAAGAAATCAACTACTTAATGAGGTTGATACTCTACTTTTAAAATATACAGAACAAGTTGAACTTGGTATAATTAATATAAATGAAAAATACAGACTGGATTTATTGAAGTATAAACAAGCTTTACGAGATATTCCAGAACAGGCAGACTTCCCTGAAAATATAGAATACCCAGAGCTGCCAAATTATAAAGATTATTAATAAATATATGGGAGCATCAAGCTCCCATAGTTAGATAAATTCGGGGTATCCCGCAAAGGCACTCCCCTTTGCAAGAACTGTTACTACCAATAACAGTACGGCAGAACCGCTACCCCTAACCAACTGCAGTTGCTTAGATTATATCGGTTCTCCAAATATTAATGTTTAGGAGAAATTTAAAAGTGAATAAAAAATTTACTATTTATCATGGAGACTGTTTAGTAGAACAGTCAAAAATTAACACATCAAGTGTAGATTTAATTTTAACAGATTTACCTTATGGTATCATGAAAGGTGTTGGTGAATATGCTAATACATCTCATAAAGGAAGATATAATTGGGATAAGGCATTGAATACTGATAAAATCTTTAAAACAGCATCACGTATTTTAAAGAAAAATGCAAAAATGATTTTATTTTCTCAACAACCATTTACTACAAAACTGTTGGATAACCAACATGATGGTATAAAGTATTTATATCAAATGTATTGGGAAAAAGACCATTTTGGTAATCATTTAAATGCTAAAGTTGCATCACTGTCTTATATTGAAGAAATATGTGTTTTTAAAAAAATGCACGATAGATATGATGGAAATCCTTTGAGAATTTATGCTGAACAATGTAAAAAGTATATTAATAAATCAACTAAAGAAATCAATGAAATATTAGGCAATAG
>CAMWVK010000071.1 GCA_947177675.1 uncultured Mucispirillum sp. | reverse complement strand
ATTTATTCCAGCATTGACTATAATTATTTAAGGCAATGTGATGATATGAGCCTAAAATATTTTATATTCAGCCATGCTGATTTAATAAAAAATATTATTATATATATTAAAATAAACTTTCAAGATGAAAATTTATCTGAAAAATTAAATAGTTTATACAGTGAGATGGATTTTAATAAAGCAAAAGCAGTAAATGGAAATACACTTTTATCACTTGGCTTTAAGCCATCCCCTTTATTTTCAAAAATAATAAATGAAACCTCTTTTTTACTTGCAATAAATGAATTAAATCAAGATAATATAGAAGAATACATAAAAACAAGGTGGTGTTAATATGAAATTTATAAGATATGCAAAAGGGCAGACTCAATACCGCGGAATATTAGATGGCTCTATTATAAAACGAATTAATGGCACAATATTTCACGATTACTCTCTTTCTGCTGAAACTGAAAATATAAATGATGTAGTAATACTTCCACCTGTCATTCCCTCAAAAATAATTGGTTTTCGTAAAAACTATAACGGTAAAAGAGAAGAAATAGGAAATCCAAAAATATTTATAAAGCCGCAAAGCTCTATTATTGCTCATAATGAAAATATTATACTTCCTAAAAGTGAGACTGTCAGAATAGAGGGCGAACTGGCAGTAATTATTAGCAAGAAAGCAAAGAATGTTGCAGAGTGCCATGTTATGCAGCATATTTTAGGATATACTATTGCAAATGATATTACAGCTCCACAAAAGGAGCAGGATTTAACAGTTACAATGGGTAAATTTTTTGATACTTTCACTCCACTTGGTCCCTGCATAGTTACAGATATAGATGTTTCTGATATTATGATAAATACATATAAAAATGGCGAGCTTGTACAGTCTGGCTCTACAAAAAATATGATATTTGATATTGCCTGTCAAATATCTTATCTTTCTAATATAATGACATTACTTCCGGGAGATATTATTTTAACAGGCACACCAAGTGCAGCAGTAGAAGTGCAGCATAATGATAAAATAGATATTACTATTGATAATATAGGAACACTTACTAATCAATGTATAAGCGGGCAGTTATGAATAACAGAATAAAATGTGATATGTGCGGCACATGCTGCACAGCTTACAGCATATCTTCACTTAATAAAAAAGCAGGCGAGCCATGCAGACATCTGCTTTCTGATGGCAGATGTGGAGATTATGAAAACAGACCGCAGGTATGCAGAGATTTTCAGGCAGATTACTTCTGCTACTTCTTATCCTCATTATCTAAACAAGAACAGATAGAAATTATTAAAGAGCTTTATGATGCGTAATATTGGTATGACTGGCGGTATAGGCAGCGGCAAAAATCAAGTGGCAGAGATGTTTAATCAGCTTGGTTTCTATACTATTGATTCTGATGTTTCAAGTAGAAAAGTTATGGAAAAAGGCGAGCCAGCTTATGAAAAAATAGTCTCTTTTTTTGGAAAGGATATATTAGATAAACAGGATAATATATTAAGAAAAAAACTCGGCAATATTGTTTTTAATAATAAAGAAAAATTAAAAATACTTGAAAATATAGTGCATCCTGCCATATATGAGTATGAAAAAAAGGAACGCTCAAAAATATACGGCAGAAATGATAAAGCTGTGGTTATTACACATGCTGCATTAATTATAGAAAGCAAAAGTATTGATAAATATGATGCATTGATAGTTATATCATGTCCAGATGAAATGCAGGTAAAAAGAGTAATGAAAAGAGATAATTTCAGCGAAGAAAAAGCAAGAAATATAGTATCTCACCAAATGCCAAATGCTGAAAGGCTTAAATATGCTGATTTTATAATAGATAATTCTTCAAGCCTTGATGAATTATATAAAGAAGTAAAAAGAGTGCATAACTTAATAATGCAGATAAACTATGGAGAAAAGCATAATTAATATTGAGTGCTGGAAAAATTTCCAGCACTGTTATGATATAAAAAAAGAGGAGAGCTATTGCTTAGAATAGTATTCTGCAGTTCCCTTTAATAAATAAGCTGTTCCTTTAAAAAAATCTGTTTCTGCACCTTTTATAATATTATCTGCAAATTCATTAATCCAGTTATTTATATGAGTTTTAAAAAATTCATCCGCTTCTATTTTAGTTTCTTCATTAGATAATAAATATGCAAAAAACATTAAAAGCTGCCCTGCATGGTCATCTGGTTCATTATAAAGTTTTTCTATTTTTAATCCAAAGCGTGCATACCACTGCCTTGCATCAAGTGTAGAATGCTGAAACATAATAGGCTCACAGCTTGTGTATATGGATTCCCATACTGGTGCTTTAACAACTCCATTTACGCCTACAAATAAA
Organism: uncultured Mucispirillum sp.; assembly: GCA_947177675.1. GTDB lineage: Bacteria > Chrysiogenota > Deferribacteres > Deferribacterales > Mucispirillaceae > Mucispirillum. Next base: position 4,899 of record CAMWVK010000071.1, on the reverse strand, counting down.
TCCTGATAATCTGATACTAATTTATCATATTTTTTTTCATCTTTATTTGTATGGAAATTATGTAATATTTTTTCTGCTGTCTTTATATATTCATTACTAATTTCAAGGGGTATGTCATCAAATAACTTTTCATTATCAATTTCTTTATAAAATTCAATATCAGGGTATTTATATAATATTTTACCAATTAAGCCAAATACTGCTGAATAACTGTTTTCATTAACTGCCATCATTTCATTTTCCTCATTATCTTTTTTATATCTCTTCAAAGGCAGTGCAGCATAAAAACTGCACTGCTTATCTTAATTAGCTTGAAAAACCAAGCTCTGTTTCGTTTTTAATTCTTCCAGCTGTGCTGTCTACTTTTTGTCCAAATTTATGTGCTTTAATTACCACATTAGGATTAGTAACTTCTTCACCCGGAAGTGGGGCAATTTCTGCCAATGTGCCGTATTTTTTCCTTAACTGCTCTATTTCGCCAAATTCAATACATCTTTGCAGGCAGGAATCAATACATACTGGGTTTTTGCCCTCTTTTAATTTATCAAGGCACATATCGCACTTGTATGCTTTATTTTCTTTTTCATCAAATGCTGGTGAATGATATGGGCAGGCATCAATACATATTTTACACTCTGCACCTATACATTTTTCTTTATTAATAACTACTGCACCATATTCTTCATCTCTTGTGATTGCATTAACTGGACAGTTTTCCATACATGCAGGGTTTTCACAATGCATACAGCTCATAGATACATAGTAGTTAAACACATCGCTAGGCATTAAAAAGCCATCTTTATTTATCCATTTTCCACCGCCATATTCTCTTACTTTTCTTATTCTTACACCTACTGGCAGGTTTTTATGGTCTTTGCAGGCAATTTCACATGTTTTGCAGCCTACACAAGAATCTGTATTTATATAAAATCCATACTGTTTCATTATTTATTACCTCCTTGGATGAATACTGGCACATCAAGCGGAATATCTCTTTCCATAGGCAGCTGTTCACCAGTCCATTTTTCTACCTGAACATTACATGTGTTAAAACCAAAATGTCCCTGCCCTGTAGGATATGCACCAACTAAAATGTTTATGCAGCCTCCTCTGTCAAGTTTTAAATCATCATCCCATTTTATCCATCCACCTTGACCAAAGCCAATTACACCTGGGCGGATAGTTTCAGTTATATTTATTCTTCTTAATACTCTGCCGTGTCTGCTGCTGATTAAAACAGTATCATTATTTTTTAATCCTCTAGCTTCTGCATCTACTGGGTTTATTAAGATTTGGTGGTCAAATGCCTCTCTAAGCCATGGAGTATTTTCAAAGTTTGAGTGTGCTCTCCTGTGGACATGCAGAGATAAAAGCTGTAACGGATATTTGCCTGTAACTTTTTTCTCCCAGTTTTCAAAACAGTCTTCATATCCTTCTACAGGTCTATTATATGCTGGTATTGCTCTGATTTCACTAAAACCTATATTATTTACTAAATTTTGTAACTTTTCACAGTAGATTTCAAATTTACCGCTTTCAGATGGCAGTGGATTTTTTTCAGGGTCTTTAATAAAATCTTCCATTACAATATGGTTAAATGTGCCTTTTTTCCTTGGGTAGTGGTATATGCCTTTTTCTTTAAATTCTTCTATACCTATTACACCCTGCTGTGGCTTGCCATTTACACCTAAATTTTTAATATCATTTTCTGTAATGGTTACAAGTGGTTTATATTCATTTGTTTCTTCATCTATTACAGTTGCTTTTGCTATCTGGTTAAAAATATCCTGTTTAGGTGAATATGGCTGGATTCTTGCAGTATCAAGCCCTAATTTTGCACCTAATTCTCTTGCAACCCATATATCATCTTTTGCTTCAAACAATGGTTCTATAACTCTACTTGTCCATAAAAGTGTATCTCTGTAACCCGGAGCTAAATTACCCTCTCTTTCCCATAATGATGTAATAGGAAGAACTATATCTGCAAATTTTGCACTTGATGTTAAATATAAATCCTGAACTACTACTAAATCTACTTTTCTAAATGCTTCTATAGCTTTTACTGAGCCTGAAGTCTGCCCCATTCTCTCTGCTTTTGCAATATATATCATGTGTATATCAATATCGTTTACTTTACCTTTGCCTGATATATATTTGTTTGTAAGAATAGCTTCCCATACCTGCATACGGTTTAATCTAACATGAGATATAGGATTTACTATTGGCTCGCAGTCTGGAAAATTTGTAGGTCTGCCTATCCATGTGCCCCCTGCAACAAGCTGTTTACCTTCTGTAAGCCATGTATGTCCACCGTCACTGCCTACACAGTTGCCACTTGTGCCAATATGACCTGTCATAAATCCTAATGTCATAACAGCCTGCGGATATGAGTCTCCATTATTAATACGGGCAGCTGATGAGCTCATAATAATTGCTACATTTTTTGTTTTTGCAATTTTTCTTGCAAGAGTTTTAATTTTTTCTGGATGAATACCACATATTTCTGATGCCCATTCTGCAGTTTTTGGCTGTTTATCATAAGTTCCTAAAATATAGTCTTTTAAGTTTTCTTTTTTATCTGCACCTTCCGGCATGTGGTCTGCATCAAAACCGATAGTATATTTATTTAAATAATCCCACCTTACAAGCGGATTATTTACAGGGTCATCTTCTACTAATAATGTATGCATCATACCTAAAACTAATGTATGGTCAGTGCCAGGGCGGCATGGATACCAGTTTTCATAGCTTACACCAAGTGCTGCTGATGATGGAGTATAAAATGGGTCAACACATGCAAACTCAATACCTTTTTCTTTGCATCTTGAAAGTTTAAGCATAGGAATACCAGATTTACCCCATGCAGGGTTATAGCTCCACATTACTATTAAATCAGAGTTTAATAAGTCATTAAATTCATTTATATCTTCACCAGTTCCCAGTCGGCTTTTTGGAAGCCCTATTGACCTGCCTGTATCAGTCCATGCACCACTGGAGCAGGAACCCCAGTCAGAAACATAGCCGCCAAATAAACCTAATGTTCTTGCAAGCTCTGTATAGATAGATGCTGTTGCAGGTGTTGGCATATATATGGCTTCATTACCATATTCTTTTTTAATTCTCTGCATTTCTTTAGCTATTATATTAAGTGCTTCATCCCATGATATACGCACCCATTCATCTCTGCCTCTTAATTCCTTTTTGCCGCCGCCAGACTCCCAGTTTTTCCTTATCATTGGATATTTTAATCTATCCACTCCTAATATTCTCTGCCTGTGTGCCCTGCCTTTTGCACATGCTCTTAACTGTGGTGATTCTTCAGTATCTGGCACTGTATCATCTGTGCCTCCTTCTTTTACAACACCATCTACAACATATACTTTGTTAAAACCTTTACTGCCGCAGTCTGCCCAGCATGCTGCAGGTATCCATTTTCCTGCTTTTGTTTCAACTTTTTCATCTTCTTTTATTGTTTCAAAACCATCTTCTTTTTTAATACAGCCTGCTGCTCCAAGTGCTATTGTTCCACTTAAAGCAGTTGTCCATTTTAAAAGTCCCCTTCTTGATAACTTCATTTTTTCCATATCTTTCTCTTTCATATTTATGCTCCTTTTATTATATTAAAATGAGTACCTAATCTGTGCACCTGCAAGAAGTGCTGATTCTTCATAAAATGCACTTCCATTATTTACTTCTGCACTGTTTGAATACCAGCCAACTTGAGTAATTATTGAGAAATTTTTATTTAGCTTAAATGGTACTTGTAAAAATGCGGAGTAGCTGTTTACAAAGTCAGTAAGCCCAAAACCATTAAAATCCATCTGCTCATCCATCATAGTCATTTGCCAGCCACCGCTTATTATGATAGATACTACTTCATTTATTTGGTAACCCATTTCTAAATTTATACCAAACCTTGAAACATTATTTATACTTCCATCATTATTAACCTGTGCTGTAAAAAGGTTGCTCCCAAAAGTATAAGTATTACTTCTATTGCCAAGTCCGTATGTTGCCTGCTCGTTATATATATCTGCATTCATACCGTAATGAGTTATTAAACTTAAATAGAATTTATTGAATACTGGTTTAATAGCAAAACCTACATGGAAAGCATTAATTAATGCACTGGCACTGGCATTTTCTAATGATTTACCTGCGGCAGCACCATAAGAAGCAACTGCTTTTAAAGAAAACCTTTCATTACTGTAATTATATCCTAAGGAAAGTCTTGGTATTTCGCTGCCTGTTACTTCTATTTTATTTGCATTACTTACTGCCATATCCCCTAATGTAACAAGTGATATATCTAAATTAAATGGTGTTTTATACATAAACTGTATTCTTCTGTTACCAGTCATAATACCGCCAAATCCATTTGCACCGCCATCAATATTAAATATATCATTATTGTATCCACCAATACTTGATGGAGTATCTGTCTTACCAAATAAAATACTTCCTGCACTGCCAAATTTATAACCTGCAAAAAACCATCTGAAACCTATTGCGTCAGCTGTTGATGTTAAAAATGTTTTTTCTTTAACACCTATTTCTGCTGTTCCAAAAAAGTTATTTATAGAAAAATTAACCCCTATTCTTGAGTTTGTCTGCAAGCCATACATTAATTCTTCCTGATAAACATCTTTTGTGCTGTCATAATTGGTATATGACATATCATAGCCAATATAACCTCTTATTGTTCCATAAAGTTCTACTTTGCCTGTTTCATTTTCAAGCAGTGTAATTGCAGCATAAGCTGGCAGATTAATTAATAAAAATAATATGCTGATTATAATTTTCCGCATATATTTCCCCCTGTTTTTTTGTTGATGCATCACAAGAGTAATGTATATTTTTTATGCTGGTTATAAAAGTCCACTTAGATATGTTTTGAAA
>CAMWVK010000070.1 GCA_947177675.1 uncultured Mucispirillum sp. | reverse complement strand
AAAACCAGCTGAATAAAAATCAAAACATTCAGATAATTAAGATTACCGCAAAGCTCAAAATTAATTCTTTGCTGTTAAATTACTTATGCTCTAATATGTATGAAAACATTATATTTTTCTTCCATAAAATCATTTTTCAAGATATAATTATTAAATGAAAAAGATTACATTAATATTATTCATAATCACAATATTTTCAAGTACCAGCTTTGCACAGACTGATATTTCTGTTAAAAGTATTAAACAGCTTGAAACAAACTGCAGTAATAATGATTTCCTTGCATGCTATTTTGCAGGTCAGCTTTTTCAAGATACTGGGCTTATGCTTTCTGCTGTTACTGCTTATAAAAAAGCATGTGATAATAAAATATATGAATCCTGCGTAAAACTTGGAAGAATATATAAGGATGACTATAATAAGGCAATGCAGAAAAAAGCCGTCAAACTTTTTAATACTTCCTGTGATAACAGCATTGCTTCCGGCTGTTTTGAACTTGCTGCCCTTTATTATCAAGGGAAAATAATAAAAAAATCACTTGCAAAGGCAGGAAAACTCTATGATAAAGCATGCAGTATGCAAAATGCTCCATCATGTTATAACATGGGTATAATATATAAGCAGGGCTTAAAAGTGGAAAAAAATATAAAAAAAGCACTGGAATATTTTAAGAAATCATGCAGTCTGAATTTTGATAAAGGTTGTTTAGAATATGAAAAATTGTTAAACAGCTTAACTGATATTTTAAAGGATAAATAACATGGATAATGTAATAATAAGTATTGCTGATAAAATGGACATTAAAGATATACTTGATATTTACAGTTATTATATTCTAAATTCTCCTGCAACTTTTGAAATAGATATACCTGACATAAGTGAGTTTTCTTTAAGAGTAGAAAACATACAGAAAAAATATCCATACTTAACTGCTAAAATCAATGGAAAAATGGCAGGCTTTGCTTATGCTGCACCACTTAGAACAAGAAAGGCTTATGATTATTCATGCGAAACAACAATTTATATGCACCATAAATATTTAAATAAATCAATAGGAACAAAACTTTACACTACTCTTTTTGACTATATAAAACAGCAGAATATATTAAATATATACGCATGCATTACTTATGCAAATACTGAAAGTGTGCTTTTTCATAAAAAGTTTGGTTTTCATGAGGCAGCACATTTTCATAACTGCGGTTATAAGCATAATATATGGCACGATATACTTTGGCTTGAAAAAATTACAGGCAGCCATACTATACCACCAGCACCATTTATTAATTTTAATGACTTAAAACTATAATTTTTTATTATTATTTGTATTAGTCATTTCATCAATGTAATCTTTAAAAGCTTTTTTAACATCTTCTTCTGATGAGCCTTTTACTGATACATTGTTTCCTGCCTTCACACCTTTTACACTGCTTGTAAAATTGTTATCACTAGCAGAATACGATATACGACCATAATGTTCTTTGTAATAAATTAAATTATGCATAGTAAAACCCCTTATCTCTAACATTATACTATACAATAATTTCTGCCCTGCTGCTGCATAAAAGCACTGTCTTAAACAGGGCAGAATATATAAATCAACCAATAAATTTAATAAATTCTTTTACCCTTTCATCATTAAAATCAACTTCATCTGGTTTATTCATTTCATAGCTTGCATCTTTAATATAAAATGGATTTTCTGATACATCCATAGGCAAATCGTCTTTTTCTTGTTTTTTTGCTTCATTATGAAGTGCCATAATATATGCAAGCACCATATTTCTTTCTTTTACCGTTTCACCCTCTGCCATAAATGTAAGCTTTGGAGAAGTGTTACTCATACCATACATTAAAAATCCTGTTGACCAGTCCACTCTAATCTGCCCATCAAACTCTACAATAGAAAAACCAGCTTTGTTTTCAAATGTTTTTCTCAGGTTATCTAAAATAGATGCTGTTATTGCATCTTTTGCTTCGTTTGATATAGAAGTAGTGCGGATTTCTTTTGTAATAAAGCGTTTTGGCATTTTATCAAAAAATGGTTTTAATGTTTTTATATTCATTTCATCTAATACTTTTTCAAGCAGGAATATGTTTTCAACAGCATCATCTCTTGGTATTCCGTCCATTGTATCAGTTGCAAACATATGCAGTGATGCTTCTATTTGTATATCCCTGTATCCTGTTTTTGCAACAAACTCTTTTATAGATGAAAAGCCAGCAAGGGATGCCATTTTATTCATATTAGATGTAATAGTTTCTTTCCATAAAGAATGACCTTTTCTGTGAAACTCTGTTGCACCTTTCAGTTCTTTTTCCACATAGCTTTTTACACTTGATGTATAACGAGGGTCTACATAAATAATGCTGGCAATTTTTACTATCTCATCTATTTTTTCTCTTGCAACATTAAATTCTTCTAATTTTTTCTTTAATGCTGGCACTGCTATCATAAGTTTATAACCTGCTAAAATAAATGCCAGATTATCTCCTAAATAATGCCCTTCCCCATTTAATGTTAATGCATCCTTACCCTCTGTTATAGAGCCTCTGTCTGCATCTAAATCAAAAGAATGCACTCTTAAACCTTTATCTAGTGCGGCCTGCAGCCCAGTCACTCTTTCAAGCATTTCTTTTCTTGTAGGATCTGCCAGTAAATCACCAGCATTTACATTTACATCTTTGCCTAATATTGTTACGGTTTCTCCAAATATATCTTTAAATAATTCCACATACTGCACACCTGTGCCACCAAACACATTTACAGCCACCATAGAATTATCTCTTTTTGAAAAATAGTCTTTATAAATACTTTTCATTTTTTCAAAATATACTTTTTTGCCTTCTGCTGCTTTATCAGTAATTGTTCCAGATTTAGTATTTCTTGGGCTGAAAGAATCATTAGCTACAGCCTCATTCATTTGCCCTAGTAAATATGTATGAATACCTTGAGTACCTATGCCAAATTTTGCACCATTTGTAGTTACTTCCACATGGCTTCTTGTAATCTGGCAGTGACCCTGAGCAGATAACTGTTCCTGATTTTGATATACCTGACCAGAAGAAGAAATGCCAATATCATATACATTTACACCTTGAGATGCTGCCCCTTTTGCAAATGATTCTGCTAATATTTTAGATGTAGGACCATTATCATAACCTACTACAATAGTATCGCCTTCTTTTAAAGAAACTGACTCCTGTGGAGTATTAAAAACCATGCCGGCTGTAAGCATACCTGCTGAATACATTGCCTCTGGAGTTAATACTGCCTTATCATTAAAAAAATCTCCAGGCTCTCCAACATAAGCCCTTATATCATAAGATGTCTTTTTAAACAGCTTGTTATTATTTTCTTTAACTTTCTTTGGAAATTCAAATGACATAGATTACACCCCCTTTAATATACATTTTATTATAATAAATTATAATTAAAAATACTTCAAGCATAATCACAAAAAAATAAAAAAAAATTCCCCTTTTTTTATAAAAATAAAACTATTTTATAAAATCAGAGAAATAAATATGTTTAAATATTAATAATTAATGTCCACAGCTGCCGTGATGAGAGCAGTTATGACCTTCTCCATAATGACTATTACCATGATGAGAACATACTGAACCACTTGAAACAAGCTGACCCTTTGCAAATAATAATGCAGCATCATCTGGATTGCCTGTAATACCTGTGATTACTTGAATCCCTCTTGCATTACAGCCATTTACAGCTCCTGCACCCATGCCGCCTGCAATAACAGCTTTTGCTCTATTAGATGCAATAAAATCAGGAAGAACACCATGACCTGCACCTGGGCTTTGAATATTTTCTGATGATACGATTTTACCATCTTCTATTTCATAAAATGAAAAAGATGGACTATGTCCAAAATGACTGCAAATTTGACCATTTTCTACTGCTATTGCTATTTTCATAAAGCACCTCATCTATTTTGCAATAATGCTGTCTAAAATATTGTTTAAATTATCAATCTCCACATCTTCAACTTTACCAGCATCTACTAATGCTGCTGTTTTTGGGTCTACTGGTATTTTTGCAGCAAGTGAAACATTATGTTTTTCAGCTGTTTTTTCAATATTGCTTTCGCCAAATATTTTTATTTCTTTGCCACAGTCTGGACATTTTAAATAGCTCATATTTTCTACAAGAGCTAATACAGGTATCTTCATCATAGCAGCCATATTCACTGCTTTTTCTACAATCATACCAACAAGTTCCTGTGGTGAGGATACAACAATAATACCATCTACTGGAATAGACTGGAATACTGTTAAAGGCACATCTCCAGTTCCCGGTGGCATATCTATAAACATTATATCCACATCTTTCCAAATAACATCAGTCCAAAACTGTTTAACAACACCAGCTATAACTGGACCTCTCCATATTACAGGGTCAGTTTCATTTTCTGCAATTAAATTTAAAGACATAATTTGAGTGCCTTTTTTAGAAATTGATGGCACCATACCCTGAGGGCTTACTCTTGCCCTTTCATTAATACCAAAAGATTTTGGAATAGATGGTCCTGTAATATCTGCATCTAAAATAGCTGCATTTAAACCTCTACGCTGAGCCATTACAGCCATTAATGATGTTACTAAACTTTTACCAACACCACCTTTACCGCTTACTACCCCTATTACTTTTTTTACACTGCTGAATTCGTTAAGTTTTTCAAACAAGCTTTCTTCACTTCTATCTCCGCAGTCTTCTCCGCATCCGCTGCAGTTATGTGAACAACTATCGCTACCCATATCTTAGCTCCTTATAACATTTTGTATTTTATTTCAAAAATATACTGTTACAGCCGCAAAAACTGCATGGCAGGTCTTTTCTATCACATATTGTATAATCGCCCCCATTAATCTCTAACGGCATACCTAATACTAATGCATCTGCAATTTTTCTCCGTGCATTGTTATATACATGCTGCACTGTTGTGCGGGCAACATTCATATATTTACTGCATTCACTTTGCGAAAGACCTTCCCTGTCTATAAGCCTGATTGTTTCATATTCATCTACTGTCATCACAATAATTTCTCTGCTATGGTCATATACATAATGCGATGGAGCAAACATATTCACAACAGGCATACAGCATACTTTACGGCACTTTTTAGGGCGTGACATAATCTATAACCTCATATATGCATATAAAATACTTTCGCTTTTAACTTATACTACTCTTTTCTTAAATAATTGCAACTATTATTTTTGACATATGCCATAAACATTTTGTTTTATACACAACAAATTATTTTAAAGCATTTTATAAAAATTTAGTCCAGCTGTGCATTAATGTTTCTTCTTTATTCAGTCAGAAAAAGCCTGCATTACAAAAACAGGGTCTTGCCTGTATTAATGACAAGCTGTTTTCTATACTCTAGAGATGCAGTGTAGTTAAAGATGTTCCACTATGCTTACTAAAAAACAGCTTAAAAGAAATTAAATCATAAAGGTAATAAAATAGCTTGGGGAATCTGTTAAAAATAAGTAAAATCACAACCATCTGTTTAACAAATAGTTGTGATTAACTTTAATAGATTAATTATATATTATTCATTTGATGTAATGCCAAAATACATTGGTCCGCTTGTCATTTTCTTTGCAGCAGCAATAATATCATCTTTTGTAACTTTATCTATGCCATTTTCATAATTTAAATGATAATCTTTAAAATCAAGTACATAAGCATAGCCTATATTTTGAGCGAGAGAAGAAACATTTTCTTCTTCAAAAATATTTTTACTTTTCAGCCTGTTTTTTGCTTTTTCTATACGGCTTTCTTCAATATTTCCAGCAGCTATATTATTGATAATCTCCATAGCTTCATTTCTAAATTTTTCACCATTACCGCGAGGCACAACAGCCATTGCACCAAAAAGACCATTATAATGGTTAAAAAGTCCTATATCTGTTACATAAATTGCAGTATTGTTTTTATTTTTTATAATCTCATTTAAAAGAGAATATTCGCCGCCAGAAAGCACTTCTGCAAAAACTTCTTCTGCATAAACAGTGTTAATATCCTGTGCTCCTGTAGGGAAAGCAAATACTGCATAATCAGCATTTACATCTGCTTTAAAGTTTTTATCAACTGATTTTGTAAATGTAACCTGATTTTCCCCCTGATAAAGTTTACCTGCAGGAACATCTCTTGTCTGATTAAAATATTTTTCAGCTAAATCAAAAGCCTGTTTTTTTTCAATATCGCCAACAATAACTAATGTCATATTCTGAGGATGATAAAATCTGTTATAGTAATCAACAATTTCCTGCCTTGTAAAAGCACTGACAGTTTCAGAGGAACCTATTACCTGCCTTGCATAAGGTGTGCCTTCAAATAATGCAGCTTGTAAATCCTGCCACATTTTATAAGAAGGGTCATCATATTTTCTATTAATTTCCTGCAAAACAACTGGTTTTTCTCTTTCTATCTCTGACTGTAAAAGCAGTGCATTAAATACCATATCACTTACTACTTCATAGGCAGCTTCTGCCTCATCAGTAGGTATTGTTACATAGTAGTTAGTAACATCAAGGCTTGTAAAAGCATTATTATAACCACCTTTACTATCAAGATATTCATCTATTTCACCAGATTTAAATTTTTTAGTGCCATTAAAAAGCATATGCTCTAAAAAGTGAGATATACCCGAAAGTTTGTCATTTTCATTAACAGAGCCAGTTTTTATCCAGCATTGAACAGATACAACTTTAACACCAGGCACCTTTTCATATAATACAGTCACTCCATTATCAAGTTTTGTTTCAACAGGTGCACTCATTACATTCTCCGAAAAAATAAATATTAAAAAAAGAGCGGTTGTTATCACCGCTCTAAATATATTATCAAAAAAATTCATTAAATTACTCTTTTATATCATTAGTCAGCATCAGGACGAGGTTTCAGTGCCACTTCAATAACAAATTCCTGATCACCAACTTTAAACTTAACACCTATACATACAACATTACTTGGTCTATTAATAGTGTGGTTTTTTCCTGTGATAACATTAGGGATACCAATGTTATATTTATAACCCTGCTCAGCAAACACTCTTTTAGAGCCACCAGCAATCATATTAACAAACTCACCAATAGCATCTACTACATCTTTGCTCATATTTTTCTTTGGCTCACCAAGAAAACCAGATACAATGTCTAAAGCCAGCTTTTCTGGAAAGCTCACTACAACGAACCCTGACATTTTACCAGCTATGCCGATAACTCCAGAAA